>JAIPGA010000004.1 GCA_021736445.1 Synergistales bacterium
CACCAGCGACCTGGCGGCCGCCGCCGGAGCGGAGGCCCTGGAGCGGGCCGGTCTGGCCCCGGAGGAGCTCGACATGGTGCTGGTGGCCACCAACACCCCGGACACCATCTTTCCTTCGGTAGCCTGCAGGGTCCAGGACAGAATCGGCGCCGTCAAAGCGGGCGCCAGCGATATCCAGACCGGCCCGCTCCAGGGCCTCCGCTCCGGCGGCGGCCGCCAGGTCGCTGGTGTTCTCGTCCGGTGCGGCGATACGCCGCTCAATGATGCCAGTGCGTTCCCGGATCCACTTGTCGTTGGTGTCCACCAGGGTTTCCAGTTCGTGGTTGTCCATCACCCGTTCGGGCACCGCCATCCCGGTGGACCAGAGACTAACGGTTCTTCCGGTAAAGATCGTCATTATATGTTGCCCCCTCGTTCCAGTTCTTCGCGGACCCGTTCCACAGCCTTCCTGGCCACCACATCCCGGCCGACACCGAGGGCGCTGGAGATGGCGGTCGCCTTCGAACGGCCGTGGGCCTTGATCACCGGTCCGTTCACCCCCAGCAGGAGGGTTCCTCCGTAGCGTTCGTAGTTGAACCGGTGCCAGAGCTCCTTCAGCATGGGAACCATAAAGACCATTCCCACCCGCGGCAGTACGCGGCGGCCCATCTCTTCCTTGAGGAGCTCGTAGACGGCGTGGCCCGCACCCTCCATGAACTTCAGAAGGATGTTGCCGGTAAACCCGTCGCAGACCACCACGTCCGCCGGCCCCATGGGAAGGTCCTTGCCTTCCACATACCCGATGAAGTTGTCGAGCTTCGCCTGGATCAGCTCCCGGGCCTCGCCGACCACCTCGTCACCCTTGAACTCCTCTTCACCGTTGGAGAGCAGGGCGATCTCGGGCTGCTCCACCCCCATGGTGCTCCGCATGAACACCTCGCCGACCAGGGCGAAATGGTAGAGGTTCACCGGCTTGCAGCGCACGGTGGCGCCCACATCCAGAAGCAGCGTGACCTTGCTCAGGAAAGGGACCGGGACACCCAGCGCCGGCCGCTCGATGCCGGGGATCCGTCCCACCAGCAGCACCCCGCCGGCTACAATCGCACCGGTGTTGCCGGCGGAGATGCACCCCGTGGCTTCGCCGGCGCGGACCATCTCCATGGCGACCCGCAGGCTTGATTTCCGCTTCTTGCGTATCGCCACCGCCGGGGTCTCGTCCATCCCGATGACCTCGGGGGCATCGACGATATGAAGCCGTCCCCGGTCGGCATCCTCCAGCTGCGACAGCTGTGCTTCTATGGCTTCAGCTCTTCCAACCAGCGCCACCTCGAGGTCACTGTGTTCCCTGCAGGCCTCCGCGGCCCCCTTGCAGGTCTCCTCGGGCGCATAGTCGCCTCCCATTGCATCAAGAGCCAAGAGCATTCACTCCACCTCTCCCTCAAACCGTATCCGCGTCAAGCGACAATCCACTCCGTTCGTCCATCGTCACGACAACAAACCGACCGACAAAGATCTCTTTCCCCTCGACCCGGGTCCGGACACTGACAACCGTTTTGTTACCCTTTCTCGAACCCACCTTGGCCTTGGCGATCAGACGATCCCCCACCAGCGCGGGCTTCCGGTAGTTGACCCGGGCGGCTCCGGTCACCACCAGACGGGCTTCGATCACCGCCATGGCGAGGGAGCTCGCCTGGGAATAGATGTGATGGTCCCAGATGATATCGGTATCCCGGAAGGCCATATCCCGGGAGGCCTGGATCACCGAAAGCGCCCAGCTGTCCGGTTCAAGCTCCAGCAGCTCGCCCACCACATCCTCGTGCCGCATGGAGGTCAACCGGCTTGTCGCCGTCTGCGCCATGCGCCGCATCCGTTCCCGCAATTCCGGGAGCCCGAGAAGGGTGCGGTCGAGCCTGATGGTGCTCACGCTCACACCAAGCACGGCAGCCAGCTCGTCGTCGGTGTACAGCGGGTTGTTCTCCAGCAGGTTCTGCAACCGCTGGTGTCGTTCTCTCCGAGGCCGTGACCGTACCAGAGAGGATCCCTCCATTAGCACTAGGTATTAAGAACGCCAGGTCATAGGAGCAGTATATAAAGCCGGCGGTGTTTGTCAAGCCCGGGTTTGTCCCCGGGCGTGGGCACACCAAAAGCGGGGGCCGGTCACGCCCCCGCTCTGCTCTCTGTGCCTCCGTGCTACTCCTCGTCCTCGTCGGCGGCCCCTTTGGTGACCTTCCTGCCCCTGTAATAGCCGCATTCGTTACAGGCCCGGTAGGTCTCTACCGGCTCCCCGCAGTGGGGGCAGGTTGTCAGCGAAGGTCCACGCAACGCGCCCAGCCACTGGGCCTTCCGTTTCCTGGCCCGCTGGCGCGATGTCTTCCTCTTCGGCACTGCCATGGTTACTCCCCTCCTTTATCCGCTTCGGGAAACTGCTGTTTGAGCTTTTCGAGCTGTTCCAGTCGTGGGTCGATCTCCTGCCCGGAACAGGTGCACTCCTCTGTGTTGAGATCCGCGCCGCAGGTCGGACAGATCCCCTTGCAGTCCTTTGTACAGAGCACTGCAGGGGGAAGGACCTCAACCAGGCACTCCCAGACGAGAGGTGCGATGTTCAGGGTTTCCGGCCACGAGTCAACCAGGATGAAGTGCTCTTCATCGTCAAAACCTTGGTCCTCGTCGTTCTCTGCACGGGACTTCAGCACATAAAAATACAGGAAATCACTCTGCAGTGCAAGCTCTACAGGCCGGAGACAGCGGGAACAGGGAACCACCGCCGCGCCCTCCACGTGGAGCTGCACCTGGAAGACCCCCTGCTCCCACCGTGTCGTCGCCCCTGCCGTAATGCCCTGGGGAAAGCTGTACTCCTGGCCCCAGTAGGCGATGGCAAAGTGTTCTGTCGATGACCACTCATACCGCTCTTCCTGCGGTGCGTCCACAAGGCCGGGTCGCACCGGGAAATCCCAATATGGGGGAGCCGATGTATACGCCATAGTTCGCCCCCCTTTCTTTGATGTTATCAGTGCCGGGCCGGGCCTGCCACGCCCCTGCTAGCCCTTGACGAGCGCCCAGGTGTCGCTGGCGATCACATACTCCTCGTTGGTGGGGATCACCATCAGGGCCACCGAGGAATCCTCCGTGCTGATCACGGCCTCCTCGCCGCGGATATTGTTCTTTGCGGGGTCAAAATGGGCACCCAGGAACCCGAGCTGTTCGCCCACCTTCCTGCGCAGCACATCGCTGTTTTCGCCGATACCGGCGGTGAAGACGACGGCATCCAGACCGCCCATGGCGGCCGCGTAGGCGCCGATGTACTTCCGCACGCTGTAGCAGAGCATCTCCTGGGCGAGGGAGGCCCGTTCGTCACCCTTTTCCGCGGCCTCCTCGATGTCCCGGAGGTCGCTGCCGATCCCGGAGACCCCCTTCAGGCCGCTCTCCTTGTGCAGGATGTGGCTGACCTCCTTGATGCTCAGCTCCTCCTCTTCCATAAGGTGCAGGACGGCCACCGGGTCGATGTCGCCGCACCGGGTCCCCATGAGAATCCCGGGGACCGTCCCGAAGCCGAGGCTCGTGTCGTAGCTCCTGCCGCCCTTGACGGCCGTGATGGAGCTTCCGTTGCCCAGGTGGCAGGTAACGATGCGGAGGTCCTTCTCGTCTTTGCCGAGCATCTCGGCAGCCCGCCTGGCCACGAAGGAGTGGCTCGTGCCGTGGAATCCGTAGCGTCTGATGGCGTACTTCTTGTAGTACTCGTAGGGAAGTCCGTACATATAGGAATGTTTGGGCATGGTCTGGTGGAAGGCTGTATCGAAGACCGCCACCTGGGGTGTCTCGGGGAGCACCTCATGCATCGCCCTGATTCCCGTCAGGTTGGCGGGATTGTGCAGCGGCGCCAGGGGGATGCACTCCTCGATGGCGGCGAAGACCTTGTCGTCCACAATGACGGACTGCGAGAAATGTTCGCCGCCGTGGACCACCCTGTGGCCGACAGCCTTCAGCTCGTCGAGACTCTGCAGCACGCCGTCTTCCGGGGACTGCAGCAGGGCGAGCACCTCGCTGACACCCTTTTTGTGGTTCGGGATGTCCACATCGACAAACTTCTTCTCCGAGCCGTTCTTCTCGTGCTTGATCCTCGATCCGTCGATGCCGATGCGCTCCACGAGACCCTTGCAGAGGACATCCTCTGTGGTCATGTCGAAGAGCTGATACTTGAGCGAAGAGCTGCCGCAATTCAGAACCAGAACCTTCATGTGTAGAACCTCCCTTGACCTCTACGATCCCTCCCGCTACATTGTCGATAGATTTCGGGAGGGATCTCCGATGACGCAACCTGTGGTCTGTATTGTTGCGGAATACAACCCGTTGCACAACGGGCACGCCTGGCATATCGCACAGTCCAGGGCAACCAGCGGCGCCCGGGCCGTCATGGTGGTGCTCTCCTCACACTTCGTCCAGCGGGGTGAACCCGCCTTCCTGGACAAGTGGACCCGTACCCGTCTGGCCCTGGAAGCGGGAGCCGATCTCGTCCTGGAGCTTCCCACCTACTTCTCCTGCTCCAACGCGGGGGTCTTCGGCAACGCCGCGGTGGACATCGCCGCCGCGACCGGGGTCGTGACCGACATGGCCTTCGGGATGGAGACACCGGAATGCGATCTGGAGCGGACCGTAGACATTCTAGTGCACGAACCGCCTCAATTCAAGGAAGCGCTCCGCACCAATCTCGAAGCGGGCTACTCCTACGTGGAAGCCCGCTCCCGCGCCCTGGGCTCCCTCTGCCCGGAAGGAGAGGAGCTGCTCCGCAGGCCCAACAACTCCCTGGCCGTGGCCTACTGCATGCGCATCACCGCAAGACACCTGGGCATCCGACCCCGGGCGATCCAGCGCCGGGGCGGCGGCTACCACAGCGAGGCCCCCCATCCCATGGCCGGCGCTTCGGCGGTGCGGCGGATGGTGCGGCAGGGGGAAGAGACCGACGCGGAGAAGGCCCTCCCCGCCTTCACCTGGCGGGCCGTCCGCGAGGCCCTGGAGGCCGGGCGGATTCCCCTGGACTCCGATCTCCTCTGGCGCTGCGTCCGCACGGTGCTGCTCCGGAACACCCCCCGGGAGACGGCAGCCTCCTCGGAGATGGCCGAAGGTCTGGAACACCGTCTCCACCGGGCGGCCCTGGCCTGCACCTCCTGGGAGGAAGCCGTGGATTTCTGCACCTCCCGGCGCTATCCCCGGGGCCGGATCCAGCGTCATTTCATCCATCTGCTGCTCGGGATCACCCACAGCTTCGGCCGTCGTCTCCAGCGGACAGGCCCGCCCTATATCCGGATCCTCGGCGCAACCGGCAGGGGCAGAACAGTGCTGAAGGAGATCAAGAGCCGCGCAGCCCTGCCCATCCTCTCCAAAGCGGCAGCGCCCCGGGGCACCCCTGCCTATGAGGTGGTCGCGCTGGAACACCGGGCCGCCGCACTCTGGGAGAACCTGGTGCCCGCCCCCCAGGCACGCACCGAAGCGCGCCGCAGCACGGTCGTCACCGATTGAACCGCACCGGCGGGAAACGCTCCCGCATCCTCCGGAAGACCCCCGGCGGCACCATGCTGTGCACGGAACCCCCGAAGTTGTAGACCTCCTTGACCATGCTGCTGGACAGATAGGAGTACTCCGGTTCGGTGACGATGAAAAAGGTCTCGATCTCCGGGGCCAGCTGTCTGTTCATCTGGGCCAGCTGGAATTCGTACTCGAAGTCGGAGAGCGCCCGCAATCCCCGGATCACCACCCTGCTCTGCACCTGGCGCATGAAATCCACCAGCAGTCCCTCGAAGCAGGTGACGGTGACATTGGGCATGTGGCTCAAGGCCTCGCGGGACATGGCCTCCCGCTCCTCCACGCTGAAGGTGGCCTGTTTCTGGGGATTCAGCAGGACGGCCACCACCAGTTCGTCGAAATGGGTGGCCGCCCGCTCCGCGATATACAGATGGCCGTTGGTAATGGGATCAAAGGATCCCGGATAGACAGCTCGTATCATCCTACGCCTCCAGGTCAGTCCGCTCCAGAAAGGTGAGCACCGTTTCGCCGTACGTCCTGTCCCTCCGCTCGAATCCCGCCGGTGTCTCCGGCAGCACAACCCGCGAGGAGTGCTCCAGAACAAAAACACCCCGGGGTCGGAGCAGCGCCGCAATGCCCGGAAAGAGCGCACCCAGCAGCGGCTGCTCCCAGCCGTCCCCATAGGGGGGGTCGGCAAAGACGACATGGAAGGGAGCGAAGCGGCGTTCCAGAAGGGGGAGGCTCTTGCGGACATCCACGGCGAGCACCTCCACACTCCCCTGCGGCGCGGTGCGCCGCAGCTCCGCCGCCCGCCGTCTGTCCCGCTCCACCATCACCACCAGACCGGCGCCGCGACGGAGCGCCTCGCCACCGACCCTTCCCGTTCCGGCGAAGAGATCGAGAACACGCTCTTCCGTTACGGGGCCGAGTATGTTGAACAGCGCCTGGAGCACCTTCCGGGAGGTCGGTCGAACCGGCTTCACAAAACCATCCTTCCACACTATACTGTAGCACGTTTGCTCGATTCTTCACGATTCACAGCAAAAAAAGGAGTGAGCCCATGGCAGGACTCTCGAAAGGCAAACAGGCACTCAAACCGGAACTTCTGCTCCTGGCGTGCACCCATCTGGTCAACGATATCCACGCGGCCTTCCTCCCTACGCTGCTCCCGCGGCTCGTGGACAGCCTGGGGATCACCCTCGCCCAGGGGGGGCTCCTGAAATCAATGAACGGACTGGTCCATATCATCGGGCAGCCTGTCTTCGGCCACTACGCCGACGCCTCGCGCAAACCCTTTTTTATCGTACTTGGGCCGATCTGTACAGCACTGGGCCTCGCCCTGCTGCCCTTTGCGCCGAACTACGGCGCCGCCCTGCTCTGCATCGCCATCTACAGCATCGGCAGTGCCGCCTTCCACCCCCAGGGCACCGGGACGGTAGGCCTGGTGGTGCCGCCGGAGCAGCTGGCCTTTTCACTGGCGATCTTCAGCACCGGCGGCATGCTGGGCGCCACACTCAGCCCGCTCTACGCCATCGCCATCACCGAGACCCTCGGGCTGTCTGGGCTTCCGGTCATCCTCCTCCCACCGCTGATCCTCCTGGGCCTCTTCTTCCGCTTCCGCCTCGACCGGGGGATCTCCTCGGAGAAACCCCAGAGCACAGGGGTACGCCTGCTTCCCAATGTGGTCTCCGTATTCCGACAGGTCTACCGCATCTGGAGCATCTCCCTGGCCCGGAACGCGGCCAACCAGGGGATCCGGTTCTTCCTGCCCACCCTGGTCGCCTCCCGGGGCGGTTCGCTCTTCGAGGGCGGGGCCACACTCTTCGCCGTCACCATCACCGGCACGGCGGCATCCATTCTGGGCGGCAAGGTCGCCGACAGACTGGGGAAGCGTGCGTTCCTGGGGCTCTCGCTGACCGCCGCACCGCTTTTCATCCTGCCGGCGACCCTGGCCGAGGGCGCCGGGTCGACGCTCCTCTTCATGGGGGCCATCGCCTGTCTGAACGCCACCATTCCCGTCACCACGGCGCTGGCCCAGGAACGGGTGCCCCACGCCCGCTCCCTGAGCAGCTCCATGGTCATGGGCGTGGCCTTCGGGCTGGCGGGGTTCGTCACCTATCCCATGGGGCTCATCGCCGACCGGTGGTCGGTCACCCTGGCCATCCAGGCCATCACCTTTCTCCCCTGGCTTTCGCTGATCCCGCTGGCCTTCAGCGCCAGGGACCACTCGTTCTAGGCGGGGGTCTCCCGCTCTTTGGCGCCCCCACCGAGATGCCGGGCCGGTTTGATATCCAGCACCGGTGTCCCGTCGATGGCGTCCAGCCCGCGCACCCGCAGCAGCCCTTCTTCGACAGCGGTGATCCGGCACCTGGTGACCCCGATGTTGTTGGGACGCATGGGAGCACAGGTGGAGAAGACCCCCCGCATCGGCCGATCCCGGTCCCCCCGGGGATGGACCTTGACGGAAAAACCGGAGGAACGGTGGAACCAGAAGAGGATCAGCACCTCCTCCTCCGGCGCCAGGCCCTCCAGAGCCTGGGCCAGCTCCGGCGCCACCTCGATGGCGGCTTCCACATCCTGGAATGCATCGGGGTGGGCAGGGACGGTCATGGGAGAGGCCACCCTGCCGACGGGGTAGAGAGGGAATCCGTTCATGACGACACCCCTTCCTGCAGCAATCCCGCAATATCGTGGAGCGCCGCCTTGACGGCGGGGGTGCGGAAGGGCATCGAGGCCGAATCGATCTTCACCAGCACCTCGCCCACCCTGGGCACCACCCGGACATAGAAACGCTGCTCGAACCCCTCGTCCACGGTCAGCACCTGCACCAGGCGGATCCCTCCGGAACCGGCAAAGGATTCGAGAAGCACCCGCAGACAGCCGGCTTCCCCTCGTTCGATCTGATTGATGCCCTCCAGGGCGGCCACATCACCCTGGAAGGGGAACTGGATCTGCAAGGGCATTCCTCCTTTCGCAAGACGGCGCACCGACCAGGGATGCGTCCGCTCCACCAGCACCCGGAAGAGCGACTTCCCCTGATCACGCCACTTCCGCTCGTACTTTGTCGTGATCCCACGCTGCGGATCCTTCTCGTAGAGGGCACAGCGCAGGGCGTCGTGCCTGTCGAGCAGGTCCGCCGTCTCATCGGCGTACCACGCCTCGTCGGTGACCAGTTCGAAGACCCCCTTCTGCTGCAGCACCGCCGCGAGGGTGTCGGGGAATCCCCCGCCGGTCACGCGCCGCGGGGCATGCCGGCTTTTGGGCCAGGGGCAGGGGAAGTGCATGAACAGCCGCCGGACGGACCCGTCGCCGAAACACTCCCGCAACAGGAAACGCGCATCCCCGTGGAGCAGCGACACATTCCGCACCTCCGCCCTGGCCAGGCGTTTCGCCGCCTTGGCGACACAGGTGAGGGACACCTCTATGCCCACCAGCCTCTCCTCCGGACAGGAGGCTCCGTAGTGCGCCAGAAACTCCCCGTTTCCAAAGCCGATTTCCACCGTGCAGGGCGGTTGCCCCGCCTCCGCCGCAAAGAGCGGTAACCTCTCCGCCTCCCGGGGGACACGGAGATACTCCTTGAAGGCCAACCGCTGCATCCGACCACCTCCTCCGCAACCCGGCCATTATACAGAAGACTTTCCTCGACATACACCTTGACCTGTCGGCGGGAGATGCGTATAATACATCTTGCACAGGGAAGTCGGGACGTAGCGCAGTCTGGCTAGCGCACTTGTATGGGGTACAAGGGGTCGGAGGTTCGAATCCTCTCGTCCCGACCAGAATGTACCGGGGGAACCCACAGGGGTTCCCCCGTTTTGCATATCTTCCAGGGAACGGGAGAAGACAATGACCACTCATCGGCGATCCACGGGTTTCGTGCCGGCCAAACGGTACGGGCAGCACTTTCTGACCGACAGGAATCTGTTGCATCTGCTCATCCGGGAGGCGGACATCGGCACAGCGGACAGCATCCTGGAGATCGGGCCGGGCAAGGGGACGCTCACGAGCGCCCTTCTGCAGAGCCCCTGCATGCGGGTGGAAGCGGTGGAGATCGACGAACGGTTCAGGGAGTTCCTCGAACCACTCCGGGAAGAAGATTCCAGACTCCATCTCCACTGGGGCGACGCGGTGCGCTTTCACTACGACACCCTCTCCCCGCCGCCCACCCGCGTGGTCGCCAACCTCCCCTACAATGTCACCACGCCGCTGCTCTGGGCGATGCTGGAGCAGCTGGACACGGCCCTGCTCAGGCATATCGTCGTGACCGTGCAGAAGGAGGTCGGCGACCGCCTCCTGGGCGCGCCGGGCACAAAGCAGCGTTCGCCCCTGGGGATCACCCTGGAGGCCATGGGGCGTGTGCGGCTGGTCCGGACCCTCCCCCCGGAGGCCTTCACGCCGCCGCCGAAGGTGGCCTCCTGCATCCTGGCCATCTCCCTCACCGGAAGGCACGGACTCCCGCGGAACCGGCTGTGGCGCTCCCTCCTCCGCTGCGGTTTCGCACAGCGGAGGAAGACGCTGGGCAAGAACCTCCGCCTGCTCTCCGGGGAGCTCCCCCTTCCGCCGCGTGGAGCGATCGACCGTGCGGGGCTGGGAGAACGTCTTCGCGCCGAGGAGCTGACCACCGACCAGTGGCTCCGCCTGGCGGCGGAACTGGGCATGAAAGACAGCGAAGGGGAGCGGGGCCTGTAAGGCCCTCTCCCCCTCGCGGGTATCCTGCAATCCGCCCGGCAACCACCGGGCACCAGACAGGGATGATGCAGCTACTGGTCTACCGCGTCCTTGAGCGCCTTCCCTGCTCTGAAGGCAGGGACCTTCTTGGCGGGAATCTTGATCTCCTTGTCCGGATTCTGGGGATTCCTTCCTGTCCGCGGCGCACGCTCTCGCACCTCGAAGGTACCGAACCCTACAAGCTGGACCTTGTCGCCCTGCGCCAACGCGTCCTGCATAGCCTGAAAGACCGCATCCACGGCCTCCGATGCATTCTTCTTGTTCAGATTGGCCGTTTTGGCTACCTCGCTCACCAGGTCATTCTTCGTCACTTCGCTACACCTCCCTCTTCCCAAACAGAGTCGTATCCCTTCGCGCCACTGCTTTGCGCCCATTATTAGCAGCATTTCCCGCTGTGGTCAAGGGAATAGCGCCCCCTCCAGGCAGGCGGTCGGGCCTACCCGCCGCTTTTCCGCCAGAAGAGCCGGAGGGGCGCCCCGTCAAACCGGGCCAGCCTCCTGAGCTGGCGTTCCACATGGCGGTGGAAGGCACGGGTCACGATCTCGGGATCGTTCACGAAAAAGACGAACGTGGGCGGAGCGCCCCGCACCTGCGAGGCGTAGTAGATCCGCAGGAACCGCCCCGCACCGTTGCTGGGCAGACGCTCAAAGGCCATCAGGTCCTGGAGGAGCCTGTTGAGCGGCCCCGTGGCGATACGGCGTCGCCAGTTTTCCCAGACCTCTGTAATCATCGCCGGGATCGTCTCCATTCCGCGGCCCGTCTTCGCCGACAGAAAGACCAGAGGCGCGTGGCTCACAAAGGGGAAGGCCTGCCGGATATACCGGGTCATCCGGTCGCCGACGCCCGGCTCCCGCGGCGCCAGGTCCCACTTGTTCACCGCCAGGATGAGCCCTCTCCCCTTCTCCAGAACATGGCCGGCGAGACGCTTCTCCTGCTCCGTACCCGACTCGGCACCGTCCATCAGCAGGATCGCCACCCCGCTCCGATCAATGGCCTCGTAGCTCCGCAGGGTGGAGTAGTATTCGATGCGGGACCGTACCCTGCTCCGTTTCCGCAGCCCGGCGGTATCCATGAAGCGGTAGGAGACCCCGTCCCGTTCCATCATGATGTCCACCGTATCCCTGGTGGTCCCGGGCACCTCGTCCACCAGCACCCTGTCGGAACCGGCAAAGCGGTTCAGCATGCTCGATTTCCCGACATTGGGCCTTCCCACGATCGCCACAGGGATCACCGTTTCCGCCAGTTCCGGCGCCGGTTCCGGCGGCAGCAGCCTGGTGACCTTCTCGTAGAGCTCGTCGAGGTTGCGCCCGTGTTCGGCGCTGACCGGCACCACCTCGCGGAACCCGAGCTCGTAGGCCGCCATCGCCAGGTCCTCGTGGACCACATCGTCGATCTTGTTGGGCACCACCAGCACAGGGTGCATGCTCTCCCGCAGGATCTGTGCGATCTCGTGGTCCAGCGGGGTCGGTCCCTCGCGACCGTCGATCATGAACAGGATGACGTCGCTCTCTTCGACAGCGGCCCGCACCTGAAGCGTGATATGCTCCTCCAGCCCCTCCTTGCTCCCCGGCAGGATTCCGCCGGTGTCGACAATATACCAGCTGTGTCCCTCAATCTCGACCTCCGCATAGATCCGGTCCCGGGTCACACCGGGGAGATCATCGACGATAGAGATCCGGCGTCCGGCGATCCTGTTGAACAGCGACGACTTCCCCACATTGGGACGGCCGACGATACTGACTACAGCCATAGGCAACGCTCCCTCCTTATCATAGCAATGGTACGCGGCGGCTACTCCCGCCACAGCCGGACACGGGGAAACCTGGCGGATTCGCGCCGCATCGAGAAAAAGGGCTCCAGAGCCTCCCGCAGACGAGCCAGACGCGAGGTGTGACACCACAGTTCGTGGTGCGCCGATTCGGGCTCCAGGGGCACCAGGCCCCTCTCCATGAACCGCTCCATACACCCCCTCTTCTGCTCTGCTGAAACGCAGAACAGCTGCACCAGCGTGCTGTAGGGAGGATGCTCCAGTTCGCGTCGCTCCTCCAGCTCGCGATTCCAGAAGCGTTCCCAGCCTCCCCCCAGCATCCCCTGCCATTCCCTGCCCGGGCGCCAGGTCTGGAGCACCACCTCCCGGTTCTCAGGACAGATACCGCGCCACAAAGACTCCCAGATCATGCTGAAGGCCTTGAACCGGGCATCGTACCAGGGTCGCCGGGCCTCGCCGTCGGCATCGATCCAGCAGACGGCGCCGACGGCGAGCTCGTCGCAGAGCGCCAGGGCGCGCCGGGTACCGAGGACCAGGCCTCCGTCGGCGAGATCCCCCACGAGACGCCTCCACTCCCGTACCCCGTAGGTCTTCTCGGCATACCAGGTATGGAGGGGGAGCCGGTCTCCCAGCAGGGCTTCGGCAAGAGGGGCGAAGGCCTCCAGCCCGGGGCGTTTCCCCTCCAGCACCACGCCTCCGCAGCGGGGACAGCGTTCGGGGAACGCCTCCTCCCGCCCGCAGAGAGGACAGCGGAGCCTTCCTCCTGTCCCTCCGGCCACCATGGGGATCCCGCAGCGGCTGCAGTGCAGCACATAGCTGCAGTCGGCACAGGACACCTCCCCGCTGAAGCCCTTCCGGTCCAGGATCCAGAGCACCGTTTCATTCCGGGAGAGTCGTTCCTGTGTGGTTCCCAGCACAGGTTCGGTCACCGCCAGGCCGTCCCGGATCCCCGGAGCCAGGAGGTTGTAGGCTTCGCGGAGGTCCACATGACGCAGGCGTTTCCCCGGGAGCCGTGGATTCGCAGGTTTCCAGCTCTGATAGATCCGTGACGAAGGCATCCGTCCGGCCACCGTCAGCGCGGCGCCTTCGAGACGGGCCCGCAGCGCCGCCACCGTCCTGGTGTGGAAGTGAGGGTGCTCCTGCCGCACATGCCCTCCGCTGGCCTCCTCATCCACCAGGACCGCGCCGATCCCGGGGAGGGGCGCAAAGACCGCACTCTGGCCGCCCACCACCGTGCGCACCTCGCCGTTGCGGACACGCCGCCAGGCAGCACGGAGGGCCTTGCCGCCCTTTGTCGAGGGCCACAGGATCGCATCCCGCTTCAGCCGCTCCGGAAGGGAGGCGAAGAAGCATTCGGCACTCCTCTGTTCCGGAAAGAGCGCCAGGGCGCTCCCGTCGACCGCCGCAAGGCGCTCCCGAAGCCGCTGGTGCCGCAGCTGATCCAGCGGTTCGTACAGCAGAAAGGGCTCCTCCGGCGGGGGGTCGCTCTGTGCCGCCCCATTCCGGAGAGGGGTCCAGTCATCGTCGGCATCGGCCCGGAAGAGAAAGGCAGGGAGCATGGCCCCGAGCGCCATGGGGGCCCCGCAGAGATAGAGCGCCCCCAGCTGTTCCGCCAGCCGCAGGGCGGAGCGCCCTACAGCGGGCACCCGCTCCAGGGTCCGCTTCACCGGCAGTACGGTGTAGGAGGCGCTCTCATCCTCCGGCGTCGAGGAGGCCACCACGCCCACCCGCCGGCGGCCTGCCAGGGAGACCGCCACCCGCGTCCCCGGGGCCACCGGACGGGACGATCCATAGGTCAACCCATGCCACCATGGCCCCGGAACATAGACGGTAAGATGCAGCAGGCTAGTCACCTCGGGAACGGAGACCGGCGACGGCATCCCATATCCCCTGGGCCACCTCTTCCTTCGTTCCCTCGAGGATCCCCTGCACACCCCCCGCTCCGATCAGGGTCACCTGGTTCCGCCCGGCCCCGAAGGCGCTGTCGGGACCGGTGATGCGGTTGGCGGCGATGAGATCGAGATGCTTCGCCGCCAGTTTGGCCGCCGCGTTGCGCTCCAGATCCTCCGATTCGGCGGCAAACCCCACAAGGGTCTGGTGCGCGCCCTTGTTCCGCCCGATCTCCTCGACGATATCGGGGTTCCGTTCCAGTTCCACCGTCAGGGTGGGCTCTCCGCCCCGCTTGATCTTCGATTCCTTCCGGGAAACAGGACGGTAATCGCCGACCGCTGCGGCCTTGACGATGACATCGGCGCCCTGTGCCCGCTCCACAACCCGGTCCCGCATCTCCAGAGCGCTGGTCACCGGAACGGACTCGACCATCGCGGGGAGCTCCACGGAAAGGGGTCCGTGCACCACCTCGACATGGGCGCCGCGGTACCAGGCCGTCAGGGCCAGGGCGAGCCCCATACGGCCGCTGCTGGGGTTGCCGATGTAGCGCACCGGATCGAGGAACTCCCGGGTCGGGCCCGCCGTGACCAGCACCCTGACCCCCTGCAGATCCTTCCGGGGCGACAGGGCGCGCCAGATATGGTGCGCCACGGTTTCCACGGCGGGGAACCGCCCCGGCGCGCTGTCCCCGCACGCCAGGGCACCGCTTTCGGGACGGACCACGGTATAGCCCAGCTCGGCACAGCGTGCGGCGTTGGCCTGGGTCGCCGGGTGCTCCCACATATGGACGTTCATCGCCGGGAAGAGCACCACCGGGGCTCTGGTGGCCAGGGCTACGGAGCCCGTCAGCGTCGCCGCTTCGCCGGCAGCCAGCCTGGAGAGCGTCGCCGCGGTACAGGGGGCCACCGCAAGCACCTCGGCCTCCTCGGCGAGGGTGATATGCGGGATGGTGCGGCCGCTCCCGGGCTCGAGGTAGTCCCGCTGCCTCCAGACATGCTCTCTGGAGAGGGTCCCGAGAACCAGGGGGCTCACAAAGGCTTCCGCGGCTTCGGTCATGAGCGGGACGAGACGATTCTGGTCCGGGGCGAGTGCCCGGACCAGCGCTGGTGTCTTGTAGGCCGCAATGCCGCCGGTGACGGCGAGAAGAATCGTCCGGTTACGATTCCATTCCATCGGACTCGTCTCCGTTCCGCTTCTCTTCCGGTTCCCCCTCGAAGATCTCTTCGGCCGCCGGAACGTCTCCGGATTCCTCCGTCGGGGCCGCCTCTTCGGTCTGGAATTCCCCGGTCTCCGGCGCCGCCTCCGCGGCCTGAGGTTCCGCCGTCTCCGGCGTGGGTTCCTCCTCCGCAGGGCTCTCCTCCGGACAGGGTTCCTCCCGTTCGGGGGGGTCCACCGGGCCCATGGACACGTGGAGCTTTCCCTCTTCCAGATCGTGGAGGGCGTCGGTGATATAGGTCTCCTTCGAACCCTCCAGGATGTGGCTTCCCTTCTGCTCGCTGAGCTGCCTGGATCGCTTCGCCACAATGATCGTCAATACGTACTTGTTCTCGATATTATGGTCGCCGTAGAGCTGCTCGTAATCGTAGAAAATCATTCAGCGTTCCCCCCGGTGTCGGTGGTTCTCCGTTTTCGATATTCCCGGACAAGATTCTGCAGGCGCTGCGCCGCCCCTTCGACATCGTCGTTGACGATGGTATGGTCGAAGAATCCGGCCTGGCGGATCTCCGTCTCGGCGTTGGTCAGCCGCACCTTCAGATCGCTTTCGCTCTCCGTTCCCCTCTGCTGCAAGCGCTCCCGGAGATCCTGCTGGGAGGGCGGAAAGACGAATATCAGGACCGCCTCGGGATAGCGGGATTTGACCGCACAGGCGCCCTGGACGTCGATCTCCAGCACCACGTCGCGTCCCCGCCGGCGCTCCTCCTCGACATCGCTGGCCAGCGTCCCGTACCGGTTGCCGTGGACCTCCGCCCACTCGAGAAAGGCACCCTCCCGGATCAGCCGGTCGAACTCCCGGTTGTCCAGAAAGCGGTAGTCCTCGCCGTGCCGTTCGTCCCGTCTGGGCGGTCTGGTGGTACAGGAGATGGAGAAGGCAAGACCGGGGACGGTCTGGAACAGCCGCCGCCGCAGTGTGCCCTTCCCGGTTCCGCTGGGCCCGGAGATCACGAAGAGGTACCCTCTAGTCAACGGGCTCGGCATCCTCTCGTTCTTCCCGGCCCTCAAAGCGATGCGCCAGTGTCTCCGGCTGCAGGGCCGAAAGGATAATATGATTGCTGTCGGTCACAATCACTGCCCTGGTTTTCCGTCCGTGGGTGGCATCGATCAGGAGCTTGGCGTCTCTGGCCTCCTCCTTGAGCCGCTTCACCGGCGCCGATGAAGGGGTGATGATGCCGACGATGCGCTCGCTTACCACCATATTGCCGAATCCGATGTGTACCAACCTGTTCGTCATTATCCTCACTCCACGTTTTGGACCTGTTCCCGGATACGTTCCAGTGCAGCCTTCGCCTCCACTGCCAGCCAGCGGATCCGGCTTTCCGCGACCTTTGACGAAATGGTGTTGATCTCCCTGTTCATCTCCTGGGTCAGAAAATCCATCTTCCGGCCCACCGGTTCCGTTTCATTGAACAGCTGGTGAAACTGCTGCAGATGACTCCGGGAACGCGACAGCTCTTCGGCGATATCCCACTTGTCCGACAGCACCGCCGCCTCCTGGGCGAGTCGGGACTGGTCGATCCCCGTCCCGCTCTCCTCGACAAACTGCTGCAGCCGTTCCACCATGCGGCTGTAGGCGTCCCGTTTGGCTTTCGGCCACTCGCCGTCAATGCTGTCGAGCAACGCGGAGAAGGTCCCGGCATGGGATGCGATATCCTCCTGAAGGTGCTCCCCCTCCTGCCGACGCATGGCATTCCATCCACGCAGGGCCTCGTCGGCGGTCTCCGCCAGCGCTGTCTCCACGGCATCGGTGACGGTCCGGTCCCTTCCGGCGGCCTCTTCCATCACGCCGGGCATGTTGAGCAGCAGATCAAGCCGAACATCCTCGATAATATGCAGCTTGCTCTTCAATCGCTCTATATGTGCGTAGTACCGCTTCAGCACCTCCTCGTTGATCTCCACCGTCTGCTGGAGCGGCGACCACTGCATCTCCACCCGCACCGTCATCTTGCCCCGCCGGAAGGCCGCTTTCGCCTGTCGCTGGAGCGCCTGCTCAAGGGAAGAGAGCTCCCTGGGGAGACGGACCGTCACCTCCTGATACCGATGGTTCACGCTGGAGATCTCGATGTGGAGCGTTCCCCACGTTTCGTCCCGGGTCGCAGACCCGAACCCTGTCATACTGGTGATCATGCGCCAGCCTCCTTACCGGATCATCGCTCGTCGTCTGTCTACGAGACGGAGCAGATGGTCCGTCCCCGCCCCCGACCTGGCGCAGACAGACGCCACCGTCTCCCCCTGGGCCCGAAGCCGCTCCTCCTGTCGCTGCAGATACGCCTCGGAGACCCGGTCGATCTTGTTGAGGACCACAATCCGCGGGATCGAGCCGGCGCCGATCTCATGCAGTGTGGACTGGACCACGTCCAGCGTCCCGGGCAGCTCCTCGCGCCGGCTGTCCACCAGCAGAAGGATCTGGTCGGCATTCTCCACCTCCTCCAGTGTCGCCTTGAAGGCTGCCACCAGATCGGGCGGGAGCTTCCGGATGAAGCCCACGGTGTCGGCGAAGAGGGCCGGCTCCCCCGAAGGGAGTTCCACCCTGCGGACACAGGTGTCCACTGTGGCGAAGAGCTTGTCCGCCGCGGCGATCTTCCTGTCCCCGGAGAGGCTCCGAAGCAGCGTGGACTTCCCGCTGTTCGTGTAGCCGGTGAGGGCCACCGTGGGGAGCCCCGCTTTCTCACGGCGCTTCCGCTGCCCCTGGCGGCGTTTCCGCATCTCCGCAAGCTTTTTGGTGATATCCCGGGAACGGCGCTCCAGCTTCCGCCGGTGCCGCTCGAACTCCGTCTCGCCCGGGCCCCGGGTGCCGATGCCGCCGCCGGCGCGGGACATCTGCAGCCCCAGCCCCTTCAGGTGGGGGATCTCGTAGCGGCAGCGGGCCAGCTCCACCTGCAGCTTGGCCTCGGCGGTATGGGCGCGGCTCTCGAAGATGCGCATGATCACCTCCGCCCGGTCCATGACCTGCAGCCCGGTGCTCTGCTGCAGCGCATAGACCTGACCCGGGGTGAGCCGGTCGTCGCTGACCAGGTAGGTCACCCCCAGCTCGCGGCCCATCTCGCGGATCTCCTCGGCCTTGCCGCTCCCGCAGTAGTAGGCCGGATCGGGGTGGTCGCGCTTCTGGACCACCCGATCGGCGGTCTCGATTCCCAGGTTCCCCAACAGGAGAACCAGCTCGTCGAGCAGCAGCTCGCGCTCCGCGTCATCCTGTCTGGGGGTTTCCACCGCCACCAGCAGCGCTGTCCCGTCGGACCGCTCCGTCATGCTCCGGCCTCTCCAAGCAGCTCCCGCATCCTCTGTTCCAGAGCGTCGAGAAAGGCCTGCCGTGCCTCCCGTCCCGTGCCGTGATCGGAGAAGTAGAGCGGTTCGCCGAACTGGACGGAGATCGAGGCCGGGCGGATCCCGGAACCCCCCATGGGCATCGCCCGATGGGTGCCCTGCACCACCACGGGCACCACGGGAAGACCGGAACGCTTCGCCAGCAGCGCCACGCCGCCCTCGAGGGAACCGAGTCGGCCGTCCCTGGAACGGCGCCCCTCCGGGAACAGGAGGACATGCTCCCCCTGCTCCAGAAACCCCAGCAGGTGGCGGAGTGCCGTTCCGGATCCTCCGCCGTCGTCGCGCCGCACAGGACTGGCCCCCAGCACGCGGATCAGCGGGCCGAGCAGGGGAACCCCGAAGAGCTCCTCCTTGGCGAGATAGCGGAGGCGTACGGGGCAGGAGACGCCGACCACCACGGGGTCCAGGTTGCTGCAGTGGTTGGAGACCACGATATAGGGATGCTCCCGGGGAAGCGATCCCTTCCCCGAAATGCGCAATCTGTTGTAAATCTTCAGAACAAGGAAGCAGAAGACCTTGGCTGCAGCGTAGACCACAGCCGAAAGCAGCCGGCCCATCCTATCCTCCGCCTCTCCCGGGTTCGCGGGCGATCGCCAGGATCACGTCCACCACCTCATCGATGGAGCGACCGTCGGTGGGGACCTCCCGGGCGTCCCCGGCGGCCCGCAGCGGCGCGTGTTCCCGGCCGGTGTCGTAGTCGTCCCGCCGCCGCACATCCTCCAGGACACGGTAGTAGTCCGTGTCATCGCCGCGGTCGGTCTGCTCCTTCCAGCGTCTCCGGGCACGCTCCTCCGCCGAGGCGGTGAGAAAGATCTTCACGTCGGCATCGGGGAAGACCACGGTCCCCATGTCCCGTCCCTCGGCCACCAGAGCGCCTTCCAGGGCCTGACGGCGCTGGAGTTCCAGCAGGCGCTCGCGGAGGGAGGGGAGCGCCGCGTAGGGGGAGACGATGGTGTCCACATAGGGCGTGCGGATATGGCCGGAGATGTCCTCCCCGTTCACGGAGACCCTTCCGTCCCGAAGCGCCACATCCAGCTGTTTGAGTTCCTTCCGCAATGTTTCCGTCTCCTCTGCCGGGACGCCGCTCCGGTCCAGCACGAAGGCGAGGGCACGGTACAGCGCCCCGGTATCGAGGTAGAAGGCCCCCAGCCGCCGGGCGACACGTCTGGCGACGGTGCTCTTGCCGGCGCCTGCGGGACCGTCGAGGGTTACAATCTGTGCCACCGGATTTTCACTCTCCAAGGTTGAATTCTTCGGACATGCTGTCGATGAGATCGACGATCTCCGACATGAGGCCCTCGATATCGGTCAGCCCCAGCCGCTCGATCACATCTTCGGAGGGCCGGTACTGGAGTCCGTCGGCGCCGATACCGATGCCGAGCATCAGACAGAGGATATTGGCCACATGCACCACGTCGAGGATCTCCCGGATGTTGCCGCTCTTCTCTTCGTAGTCGTCCGGATCATGATGGAACCGGGCGGTGACGATATAGGATTCGGGCATGTTCCACTGTTCCAGAATCATCCCGCCCACCTGCGCGTGGTCGAACCCCAGCGCCTGGTGTTCCGCCTCCATAAAGGGAACCCCGTCTTCCTCGACAAGACGCATGATGATGCTGTACCCGAACCGGACAAAGTCGTTCAGGACAATCTTGCCGAGGTCGTGGAGCATGCCCGCCACATAGGCCTCCTCCACGTCAACCCCCACCTGCTTGGCGATATGCCGGGAGACAAGGCCCACACTGAGAGAGTGGCGCCACAGGGCTCCGCGGTCCAGCGCATAGCCGGTAAAGGAACCCTCCATGAATTTGTACACCGAAGCGGCCAGCACAATGCTTTTCACCGTACGAAAACCGAGGAGTGCGATCGCCTCGGTCACACTCACGATGTTACGCGGCAACCCGTAGTACGCCGAGTTGGCGAGCCGTAGGATACGGATCACCAGCCCTTCGTCCCTCCCGAGCCGGTCGGCGACATCGGAGGCGCTGCTTTTGGGATCGTCGAGCTTCTTCAGCGTCTCCGTGACAAACTGCGGCAGCGAGGGGATATCCCTCACCCGCTTCAGCACCCGCCGCCGGATCAGTTCCTGCGTGCGTTCATCGAGTCCTTCC
Source organism: Synergistales bacterium (assembly GCA_021736445.1). Lineage (NCBI taxonomy): Bacteria > Thermotogati > Synergistota > Synergistia > Synergistales > Synergistales bacterium. The sequence continues at coordinate 20,533 of JAIPGA010000004.1, forward strand.
ACAACCCTTCACCCCCGCTTCTTCTGCGCGGCTCATCTATACGATACCACCTGAAAGAAGCTTCTTCCACAGCTCTTTCTCCGACATTCCACACCACTGGCCGGATCGGAGCGTCCTGAGGCGCATTCCCCCGATGCCCGTCCGGATCAGCCGCTCTACCTCCAGTCCCGCCTGCGACGCGAGCACCCTGATCTCGCGCTTCCTGCCTTCGGCAAGCTCGATCTCCACCCATCCCGGTTTGTTGCGGGGATTCCGCTTTTCCACCTTCACCGGCCGGACAGGGCTTCCCTCCACGGTACACCCCCGCCGGAGCGCCTCCATAGCCCGCCTGTCGGGGGCGGGACGGAGTCTGACCCGGTAGTGCTTGCGCATCCCCCGGGAAGGGTGGAGGATCCTCTGGGCGCACTGGCCGTCGTTGGTCAGGAGCAGCAGCCCTTCACTCTCCCTGTCCAGCCGCCCCACCGGGAAGACCCCGGTGTCGCGCAGATGATCGGGAAGCAGCTGAAGCACCGTGGGGTCAAAGCGGTCCCGCACCGCGCACACCACACCCGCAGGCTTGTTCACCGCCAGATACACCGGCGGCGCCGGGGTCACCACGGCGCTGTCGACGGTAACGGTGTCCTCCGGACCGATCCGCACCGCCGGAGCCGTGGCCGTCACGCCGTTCACCGCAACACGGCCGGTGTCGATCAGGGTCTCCACAGAGCGCCTCGAACCCAGCGAACAGGCGGCGAGATAGCGGTTGAGCCGGACCGGTTCTTCAAACATCGCCGTCATGGTCGCCCTCCACTCCATCCTGGAGCTCTTCCAGACTGGGCAGGTCGGAGACGGAATCAAGGCCAAAGAGATCCATGAATCGCTCCGTGGTCCGGTAGAGCAGTGGTGTGCCTGTTCCCTTCATTCGTCCCGCCACCTTGATCAGCCCATGTTTCAGGAGTGTCTCCACCACCCGATCGCAGCGGACACCCCTGATCTCCTCCACCTCTCCCCGGGTCACGGGCTGACTGTAGGCGATGACAGCCAGGGTCTCCAGTGCCGGACGGCTCAACCGCACACGTCCCATCTGACTCTCCTCGCGGAACCGGGCCACCGTATCCCGCAGCTCCGGTGCGGTGGCAAGCTGCCATCCTCCGGAGATCCGGAGCAGTTCCAGGCCGTGTCCGCCGTAGTGCTGCTTCAGCTGCCGGAGCGCGTCGTCGACGCTCTCCGCCGGCCGCCCAAGGAAATCGGCCAAATCGGAGGTACGGATCGGATCCGTTGCGAGAAAGAGCAGCGCTTCGAGCTCCTTCTGGAGCGGCGTCAGTCCCTCAGGCTGCGATAACGACATGGCCGAACAGCCCCTCCTGCCGGAGTTCGATCTCCCCCATCCGGCTCAGTTCCAGAAGCGCCAGAAAGGTCACCACCAGGTGCGACCGGGTGGGCGTCTCGCGGACCAGCTCCGCCAGCGAAAGAGCGCGCCCCGCCGCCAGATGGGCACGGATCTGTTCCATCCGCGTCCCTACCTGGGCCTCCTCGGGCACCTCGTCGGGCAGTCCGTTCCAGAGCACATCCTCCTCCCCGGCATCCACAATGTCCCCGTCGTCCTCCCGCACCCTGCCGATCAGCGTCCACCAGACCCGGGCCAGGGAATAGAGGTCGCCCAGATCGAACCAGATCGTCTCCTCGCTGCCGGGCCGGGTGAAACAGCTCCTCCTCCACTGAAAACGCTCCGCCAGAATCGACGAGGCCCGCCGGTAGGGCCGATAGCGCTGGAGACGGGCGGTGATCTCCTCTGTCCCGTCCTCCCACTCCCCCTCGTCACAGGCTGGATCCTCCGGTTCCTCCCGGGGCATCAGGGCCCGTGCCTTGTTGAGCAGCAGCCGGGCGGCCAGGGAGAGGAACTCGGCCAGCTCCGTCAGCGGCACATCCCGTTCCTTCGCCAGATATGTGCAGTAGCGGCCAACGATCTCGTGCACCGGCACATCGCCGGCATTGACCTCACGGGATTCCAGCAGGGCGCAGAGCACGTCCAGCGGTCCGGAAAACCCCTTGCAGGACACCTCGAAGGCCACGGGGTTTCCTGCCTTACAGCGAGGTGTTCCTGGAGGAGATGAAGCCCAGCGCCCCGGTCACCTCCTGCATGGTCTCCCCGGCCACCTTGCGGGCACTGGCCGCCCCGTGGTGGAGCACATCCATGACCTCTTCGCCGTGGGCTTCGTAGTACCGGCGGCGCTCCTGCACGGGACCGAGATAGGTCATCACATGCCGGTGCAGGGACTTCTTGCAGTCGATGCAGCCGATGCCGGCGGTACGGCATCCCTCGGCGAGCTCCTCCCGCTGGGCCTCGTCGCCGTTGAACACCCTCTGCAGATCCCAGACGGGGCATTTCTCCGGCTCCCCGGGATCGGTCCGGCGCTCCCGGGCCGGATCGGTCTGCATGGTCCTGAGCTTGTCCCAGATCTCTTTGTCCGTATCGGCGATATTGATGGCGTTCCCGTAGGACTTGCTCATCTTTCTGCCGTCCGTACCGGGCACCCGCGGGGTTGGTGTCAGGAGGGTCTGCGGTTCCGGCAGGCTGGTCCCGAAGAAGTGGTTGAACCGCCGGGCGATCTCGCGGGAGAGCTCCAGATGGGCCGACTGGTCTTCGCCCACGGGAACCCGCTCCCCCCTGTAGAGGAGGATGTCCGCAGCCTGCAGAACAGGATAGCCGAGGAAGGCGTAGTTGCCCAGATCCTTGTTCTGCATGTTCTTGATCTGTTCCTTGTACGTGGGGCAACGTTCAAGCCAGCCAAGGGGGGTAATCATCGAAAAAGCCAGATGCAGTTCAGCGTGCTGCGGGACATGGGACTGGAGGAAGATGGTGCTCTTCTCGGGATCAAGCCCCGCACCCAGCCAGTCGAGCAGCACCTCGCGGCAGTTCCCCGCCAGCCCGCTCACATCGGCATACTCCGACATCAGGGCATGCCAGTCCACGATGCAGTAGAAACAGTTGTATCTGTCCTGCAGCGGGACCCAGTTCGACAACGCCCCGGCAAGGTGCCCCAGATGGAGCTTCCCCGTCGGGCGCATGCCGCTGAACACATTACTTGCCACATCTATCACCTCGTTTTATTCTGTTGATCCTTCCACAACGTCTCCGTACAGGGAAACGGGACGGGACGCGTGCACCACAGCCGCCTTCGCCCCGGTTCTGTCCCGAATCGTCGCACACAGGGCATCCAGGGAGAGGGCTTCCATATCGCCGTGGTCCACCTGACAGACACATATTCCCGAGAATAGCATATCCTGACGCTTATGGTAGGCGATATCCGCCGAAATGAACACGGAAGCGCCCTGTTCGGCCGCAGCAGGCCAGAAATCCGCTCCGGAGCCGCCCACCAGGGCCACCTTCGTCACCTCGCCGGGGGCCCCGGCGGCCGGGAAGCCCAGCAGCCAGGGGAGTTCCCAGGACCTCCGCACCCTGCTGCAGAGTTGGTCGAAGGAGACAGGGCGCGGCAGGGTCCCGACAATACCGTCGCCGAAGAGCCCCCCGTCGTCGCTCGGCAGGAGCGGCGCGGTCCGTTCCAGCCCGAGACGCCGGGCCAGAACCACGTTCGTGCCGTCGAAGGCGCGGTCCCAGTTGGTGTGGAGTGCGATGAGCGTCATGTCCCACTGGACCGCCCGGATCACCACCCGACCCGTTGGGTCCTCCGGGGTGATCCTCTTCCGGGGCGCGAAAATCGGGGGATGGTGGGAGACCACCACATTACAGCCCCGTCGTCCGGCCTCCGACAGGACCTCCTCCGTCACGTCCAGCGCCACCGCAATCCCCTCGACCTCTGTAGCAGGCGAACCGAGGAGCAGACCACAGTTGTCCCAGTCCTCGGCCCCGCGAAGGGGCGCAATGTCGTCCAATCGCTCCAGCAATGTCTTGACATCCACCAGCCGCGCACCTCCTTCAAGGCCCCTCCCTGGAGGGGGGAGAGAAAAGAAAAAAGCCACCGTGTCGGTGGCTTCCGGCTCACGCCGCAACTCTCATCGTGGTGGGCCCACCTGGACTCGAACCAGGAACCTTCCGGTTATGAGCCGGTGGCTCTAGCCACTTGAGCTATGGGCCCACGGGACACCGCAATTGGATCTCGTGGCCGGTCCCATGTGTTGTCGTCCTGGTCCCTCGCTATTCCTCCTCAATGTCAATGCAACTCACGGGACAGCTCTCTGCAGCCTCTTTCGCACATTCCGCCCCTTCGGGGCGAATGACCCTGGCCTTTCCTGCGTCCTCGTCAAGTTCAAACACCTCGGGGCATACCTGAGCACACACGCCGCATCCGATACATTCATCTTCGCGCACAGTGACAACCATGAAACCGCCACCTCCTTTTGCGGAAAGATTGTAACCCAGTGCGATAGGAACGTCAAACATTCCGCTCCCTTTTCTTCTCCAATTCGGCATTCCGGTTGTATAAAAAAGCACCCCGGAGGGTTTCCGCCGGGCTAGGGAAGCGATGTATTGACGACAATCCGCTTCTGGTCATCGCCGGCGCCGGTCATCCTGAGCAGCGTGGTGACATCCTGGACCGCTTTGTTCTCAGGCCGGTCGGCCATGATGAACACCCCGATGCCCACCACCAGCGCCTCGAACTCCCAGGCGACGTGCAGCATCCCCGACGCCGTACTGCCGCCGCGCATAAAATCGTCCACAATGAGCACGCGCGCCCCCCGGCGGAGCTGGCGCATGCTCATGTACATCGTCCGGACATCCCCCGTCCCGCTTGGATAGTGGACCGCCACCGCCGGCCCGTCGCTCGGTCTGTTCCGGAACCGGCAGAGCGCCAGCGGGACACCCAGGGCCTGGGCGGTATAGATCCCCAGGGGGATGCCCTTCACCTCGGAGGTCATGACCACCTCCGGGTTCTGTCCCGCAAAGAGCGTCGCCAGGCTGTTTCCCAGGGGCATCACCGTGGCAGGGTTCATCAGCACATCGCCGTAGTAGATCAAACCGCCTGGAAGGATCCGCTGCGGGTCGGAGAGCTGTTCGGCCAGACCGTGGAGATGCCGGCGCCGGCTCTCCCTGTCGACCTCCGCAATAAACCGCGCTCCGCCCGACCGTCCGCGGACCACCTCGATTCTGCCCAGGCCCTCCTTCTCCAGTGCGGCCCCTACCGCAAGCGCATCCTCGCTGGCGATGGTCTTGGAGACACCGAATTCCCTCGCCCAGTCGGTGAGCGAGAGATTGCGTCTGGGGAACCGGAGAAACCGGGACGCAAGCTGCACAAGCCTCTCTATACGTTGTCCGCGCATGCCATTTCCCACACCCCTCTGTGGCCTCGGCCGGTCTCACACCACCCCGCAGCAGCGCACCCAGGGGAACCGCTCTCCGGCTGCGGCGAGATGGAAGGCCTCCCCGGCGCACCGCGCCAGGGCGAAGGCAGAGCTGCCGCTTCCCGTAATGCCCCAGGCCGGCGCCCCCCGCCTTTCCGCCAGATCGAAAAACCGCCGGTACTCCGGATGCAGCCGGAGGAGCCCACCGGCGAAATCGTTGGGAAGCATACCGACCGATGCGCCCCTTTCCAGATCCTCTGCAACCGAACGGGCTACACGCTCTCCCTCCTCGGCGGTCCCCCACTGCCTGCCTGCACGGGCCGCGTCGATCCCGGCAAAGGCGGCCGCGGTGTCGCTGGACCACCGTGGAACCAGTACCACCACCCACAGCGGCCGGGCCAGCGGCATCGGCTGGAGACATTCGCCCACACCCGTGGCGAGCGCGCATCCTTCTCCCGAGTAGAGAAAGGGGACATCCGCTCCCACCGAGGCAAGCTCTGCAGGCTGCAGCGGAACGCCGTACCTCGCGGCCCCCCAGCGGAGGATCGCCGCGGCGTTCCCGCTGCCGCTCCCGAGTCCGCTGCCCGGCGGAATGCGCTTGGAGAGCTCCACCTCCACGGGCGGGATCCTCCCGCTCTTCCGTCGGAGGAGTTCAAACGACCGGGTGATGGTGTTGCGGGCAGGCAAAGGAGCCCCGCGCACCACCAGCATATCATTAACATTATGAACCTTATCGGGTCTTAATGTCAACATTTCTACCGCAGGCAGGCGGAAAAAAAGCGTCGACAGGTCGTGGAACCCGTCGGAACGCCTCCCAGTGACCGTGAGCGTCAGGTTGATCTTCCCGGGACTCTGCAGCAGCACTCCCGACACGAAAACGCCTCCTTTCATGCCACCGGCAGGACCGTGGCACCACGCCGAAGCAAAGAGAAAACCCCGGCGCCGAAGCGTCGGGGCTGGGGGCAATGATGTTGTGTGTCTCTAGAGGGGTCTCTGTTCTCCGGAAATGATCTCCATTTCCACTTCATGAGTCAGCAATTCAGCGTAACTGAAGGACACCGTACTGTTTTGCGAGGCAACGTAGAGTGTGAAGATCTTCGGATAGGTCTCCAGTATGACTCCCTGACGCTCCTCCACCTTACGCCGACCCTTGGAAGCCCGGTACCGAACTGTTGCGCCTTTTTGAAGCGCCACTTGTTCCCGAATCGTGGTCAAGCTGCAGGGCATTGGCGTCACTCCTACAATAGTCGAGTTAACTGAATTTTACCAGATAATTGAATAATTTTCAACCTCCAGTCGCCGGCCTCCGACACACTTGTCCACGAAGGGAGGCTCCCCTTTCGGGCGCCCTCCATCGATCTCCCCGCCACTGGGGCGGTCCGGGGCGAAACCGGGCCCGCCCGGCAGGTTCGCAGCTCACCACAGGCTATGGTTCCACCGTTACCGCTTCCTCAGGACCCGAACGTTCCCCACTCTCCGTGTGTACCCCTGGGCATCGAGATACTCGAGCAGGGGGAGCACATACTTGCGGGTGCTCCCCGTGGCGTCGCGCACATCCCCCAGGGAGATCTCCTTCCCCATGCCCTGCAGCAGTTCAAGGGTCTTCTGTTTCATCCCCTCCGTCAGCAGGAGCCCCCCGCCGAGCACCGCAAGCCGCTCCCGCTGCTTCCCCAGCTCCACCAGGAGGCCCATCTCCGCTTCGTCCAGCCCGAAGTCCTTCCGCACCTCTTCAATACTGGGCAGCTGCCAGGCCTGCCGGAGCGCCAGCTCGTCCAGCCGGTCGAGAAGGGCGTCGTACCGCGCCGTGTCCCGGGGCACAAACCCCGGCACCCGGACCCGGCCGTCGTCGACAGCCACGACACCCCTGCGGGCGAAATCGGCCAGGATCTCCCTGCCCGCCCGTGATGCCCTGCCGGAGAAGGCCTTCTGCACGGCCTCGTCGACGGGCATCCCCGCGAGCTGGGGATGGGCCTCGTGGAAGGCCTCGAGCCTCTGGAGAAGGCTGCGGGAGAGGCGATCGGACTCCCCGGCATCGAGGAAAAGCCGCGTCCCCTGCAAGGGCAGCACCGTCAGCGCGCCCTTGCCTTCGAGCTCCTCCGCCAGGCCGTCCACGGCCTCCGCGGTTTCCTGCAGCAGTCGCCTGGCCTCATCGACGGAGAGGATCCCCTCGCTCCGGAGGAAGCTGCGGAACATCTCCCCCTTGTCGGGAGCCTCCTCGAGCTCCCGCAGCGTGCCCGAGAGCTCCTCCCGGCGGCGCCTTCCCCGGGGCTTCCGCCCATAGGGGTAGAGCACCTCGCCGCCGCCGATGGTGATCAGCGGGCTGTAGAAACGGACGACGAAACGCTGCCGCAGCGAGGCCACCACCCGCTCCTCCAGCACCAGCTGAGCCGGTCCGCTCTCCCCGGGGGCGATGGTCCGTCCCTCCGGCAGGGAGAGGCGGGCCAGCACATCCGCCGTGCCGATATGGACCCGCACCCGCTGCCAGTGGTAGACCGTCTCGGGCGCGGATGTCAGGATGTGGAGCCACACATCGATACAGGAGGTGGGCGAGAAGACATCGGGGCTGCACAGCACGTCACCGCGGTGCAGCCGGTCCAGCGCCACCCCGGCGAGGTTCACGGCGATCCGCTGGCCGGCGTAGCCCTCGGAGACCGAATGGCCGTGGACCTGGACCCCCCGTACCCTGGTCTTCTGCTCCGAAGGCTGGATCTCCAGCGCTTCGCCTTCGCGGATCGTCCCGCGGTGGGCGGTCCCGGTGATCACCGTTCCGAATCCCGAGATGGGGAAGGCCCGGTCGATGGGCAGAAAGAGCGCCCCGCTCCGGTCCCGGGGCCGCACCCGTTCCACCAGGGCCGCCACCTCCCCGGTCAGATCGTCCACCCCCAGGCCGGTCACCCCGGAGACGGGCACCACCGCCCTGCCTTCCAGGAAGGTCCCCTTCACCGTCTCCCGCACATCCTCCAGGGCCATCTCCAGAAGCTCTTCATCCACCAGGTCGGCCTTGGAGATCGCCACAATGCCGTCGGCCACACCCAGCAGGGAGAGGATGTCCAGATGCTCCCGGGTCTGCGGCATCACCCCTTCGTCGGCCGCCACCACCAGGAGCACCGCATCGATCCCCGAGGCGCCGGCCACCATCTGCCTGATGAAGCGTTCGTGACCGGGCACATCGACGACGCTCACCACCGTTCCGTCCGGCAACGTCAGGGGAGCGAAGCCCAGCTCGATGGTGATGCCCCGCCGTTTCTCCTCGCCCAGCCGGTCGCAGTCGATGTCGGTGACCGCCCTGATGAGCGTGGTCTTCCCGTGGTCGATATGCCCCGCCGTGCCCAGGACCAGCGCGATCTCCCGGGGCCGCACGCTCATGGAGACACCTCCCCGAGAAGGGCGGCGAGGGCGTCCACCACAGCGCCTTCGTCCCCCTCGAGCAGCGTCCGGACATGGATCAGCAACGTGTCCTCCCGGGCGCCGCAGACAATGGGCGGATCGTTCCCGCGCAGGGCCTCCTGCAACCTGCCGGTGGGCATCCGCTCCGGTTTGAGCGCCACCGCCACACCGGGCAGGGCCTCCTGGGGGAAGGCGCCGCCCCCTACGGCGTCATCCACCTCCACCACCTCGGTCCCTGCGTCCGGAAGCGCCTTCTCCAGGCTCTCCGACAGCGCCTCGGCCCGGGCGTGCAGCGTCTCCCGTCCCAGGGCCAGCATCCCGACGGTGGGGATCTCCCCTTCCCTGCCGGCGAGGTAGCAGCGCAGGGTGCTCTCCATGGCCGCCAGGGTCATCTTGTCCACCCGGAGCGCCCGGGCCAGCGGATAGCTGCGGAGCCGGTCAATGAGCTGACGACGCCCCACAATCCCGCCGATCTGCGGCCCGCCGAGCAACTTGTCGCCCGAGAAGGTCACCAGGTCCACACCGGCCTGGAGGCAGTCGCGGACCGACGGCTCCCGCGAGAGCCCGTAGGGGGAGAAGTCCAGCAGCATGCCGCTGCCCAGATCCTCCATGCAGATCAGCTCCCGCTCCCGGGCCATGGCCGCCAGCTCCTCCCTGGTCACCTCGCGGGTGAAGCCCTGGACCCGGAAGTTGGAGGGGTGCACCTTGAGGAGCATGGCCGTCTGGTCGCCGATGGCGCCCAGATAGTCCGCCGGATGGGTACGGTTGGTGGTGCCCACCTCCCGCATGACGGCCCCCGAGAAGGTCATGATGTCGGGGATACGGAAGGACCCGCCGATCTCCACCAGCTCGCCGCGGGAGACCACCACCTCCCGTTCGGCCGCCAGCGCGGCCAGCGCCAGCAGGACCGCGCCGGCATTGTTGTTCACCACCATGGCGGCGTCGGCGCCGGTCACCTCACAGAGGAGCCACTCCACATGGTCGTTGCGCTGCCCGCGGGTCCCCTCTTCGAGGTTGTACTCCAGCGTATTGTAGGAGGAGGCCACCTGCGTCACCGCCTCCACCGCCTCGCCGCAGAGACAGGAACGCCCCAGATTGGTGTGGACCACCACCCCCGTGGCGTTCACCACCCGGCGCAGGCTCCGCTGGAGACGCCGCCGGCAACGCCTGCGGGCCTCCTCCACAATGGCCCCCGCATCCACCGTCCGGTCCTCCCCTTTTCTGATGTCCCGGCGCAGCTCCCCGACGATATCGGCGAAGACGCCCTTCACCGTCCGTTTCCCCAGGCAGGGCTCCACCTCGGCGATCCACGGGGCCTCCAGGAGCCTGTCCATCGACGGTATCCTCCGCAGCTTCTCGCGCAGCTCTTCGTCCACTGTCCTTCCCCCTGTTGTGTGCATATCCTCTGTTGCATCCCCCTGTTGCCTGTTCACCTTGAGACATACCCACGATCATGTTATACTTATCATAATACAGCATACACCCCGGCTCAACGCGCAAGGAGGTGGATTCCATGTACAGACCGGAAGCGCTGCTGGTGGTTGACGTCCAGAAGGATTTCCTTCCCGGCGGCGCCCTGGGCGTTCCGGGAAGCGAGGCCATTGTACCCATAATCAACGGGCTCGTCGAAAGATACGGAAGCGCCGGCTGCCCGCTGGTTTTCTCGCGGGACTGGCACCCGGCGGGACACGCGAGCTTCGAGGAACAGGGCGGACCCTGGCCGCCGCACTGCATCCAGGGCACCGAAGGCGCCGAATTCGCTCCGGGGATGGCTATCCCCCCGGAGGCCCGCATCCTCGATACGGCGGACCATCTCGATCACGACGCCTACTCGGCCTTCCAGGAAACCGATCTGGGGGAGTATTTCAGAAAACAGGGCGTAGGAACCATCACCATCTGCGGCCTCGTGACGGAGATCTGCGTCCGGGCCACCGTTCTGGGGGCCCTGGAAGAGGGATTCGACGTACTGATGCTTCCAGACGCCAGCCGGGGGGTCAATCTGAACGAAGGCGACGAAGAGCGGGCCCTCGGGGAGATGGCCCTGGCGGGAGCGGTGCTCTGCCCGGCAGAGCGTCTTCCCGAGCCCGCCGCACCGCAATAGGCATTCCGGCACCAATCATCCTTGAATCGGAAGGGGAAGTGGAAGGTGAAGACAGTCAACGCCAGAGGCAGGGCCTGCCCGGAGCCGGTCATGATGACCAAGAAGATGATCGACACCGGAGAACGGGAGATCCAGGTGCTTGTCGACAACAAGGTCGCCGTCTCCAACGTCACGCGGATGTTCGAGAAGATGGGCTACAGCGTGGCACAGGGGGGCGAGGGAACCGATCTCACCGTCACCGGAACCGGCGGCGACAGTGCGGCGCAGCCGGCGGCAAAGGACAGCGACGAAGGATCCCTGGAGGATGTGGCCATCCTTGTCTCCGGGAAGGAGCTGGGCAAGGAAGACAGGGAGCTCGGCGAGGTGCTGATCAAGGGCTTTCTGGGGGCTATGGCCGAACGGGACAGACCGCCCCGCGTGGTGGCCCTGATGAACGAGGGGGTCTTCCTCGCTCTGGACGACCACACCGCCCTGGAGAGCCTCAGGCAGCTCGAGGCGAAGGGGACGGAGCTGCTGGTCTGCGGCACCTGCACGACCCACTTCGGTGTCACCGACCGGGTGGGCGCCGGCGTGGTCTCCAACATGTTCGACATCTCCGAAGCGCTCCTCGGCGTCGCCCGGACGGTCTGTCTCGGTTGACGGGAAAAGAAGCTGCGGAACGCAACACCGGAACCTGCAGTGTTCAGCGCCGGGGCTCCCTCCTGGGGGCCCCCTCCGCTCTCTGTGTCCAGGCCTGTCTAGGCTACGGGGTGGGCGATGCCCCTGGTGATCCCTTCGCTCAGCGGGTCCAGCACCTGGGGGTTCGCGTAGACCTCCAGGCGGCCGTCGTCGCCGAGGCCGGAGATCTGCGAGTCGATGGGGATGCGTGCCAGGGCGGGGATCCCCCAGCTCCGGGCGACCTCGTCGAGACGGCTCCTGCCGAAGAGGTCCCAGGTCTCCCCGCAGTGGGGGCAGGTGGCGTAGGACATGTTCTCCACCACGCCGAGGAGCGGGACGTTCATCATCCGCGCCATATTGACGGCCTTCTCCACCACCAGCCCGGCGAGCTCCTGGGGCGAGGTGACCATCACCAGGCCGTCGAGCCTGATGGTCTGCATCACCGTCAGCGGCGCATCGGCGGTGCCCGGCGGCAGGTCCACCACCAGGTACTCGCTGTCGTCCCAGTTTACGTCCGTCCAGAACTGGCGGATCAGGTTGCCGATCAGCGGCCCGCGCCAGACCACCGGCTTGGTGGGGTCCTCCATGAGGAGGTTGACGGACATCACCTTGATGCCCAGCCCCTTGGTGGCGGGCGGGATGATGCCCTGCTCGTCGCCCTCGGGGGTGCCGGTGACGCCCAGCAGCTTGGGGATCGACGGGCCGGTGACATCGGCGTCAAGCACCGCCACCTTCTTGCCGGCCCGGGCCAGCGCTACGGCGGTGAGCGCCGCCACGGAGCTCTTGCCGACGCCGCCCTTGCCGCTGCCCACGGCGATGGTGTGGCTGAAGCTCCCCTTGGTGGGGTTGAAGGGGGTGTTGGCGCCCCCACAGCTCTTTTGCGAATCTGCCATTGCATTGCCTCCTATTGTATACTCCCGCTGGATGCGGGCATTACGGATACCCCCGGTTAGAGGGGAAGCTCCTTGAGTCGGCCGGCTTTGAAGGCCTCCACGGCATCGTCGCCGGTCCCCTGCCGGACCTCGTAGACCGCGATCTCCGCGGCACGGAGCGCCGAAGCCGCCTTGGGGCCCACCCTGGGCGCCAGCGCGGCGGTGGCCCCTGCGGAGGCGATGTTCTGCACCATCCGTCCCCCTGCTCCGTGGGCCATGTCGTTGGCGTCGTTGCGGAAGGTCTCCACGTTGTCTGTGTCGGTATCTACGATGTGCACAAATCCCCCCCGGGCGAAACGCCCGCCAAGCTGACTGGAGAGCGCCTCACCGTCGGACACGACTGCTATTTTCATCAATACTCCTCCTTATTGAATGTCTTTCTCAACAACTCTCCCTTATACACGCTGCCGGCCCGGCCGTCAAGCGGTATCCCGCAAAGATCATACGGGAACCGCGGATGAGGGTGCCGCTCCGGTGAGCAGTATACAGGAAGAACCGCGCAACGGCAGTCCTCTTCTGCACACAGATGGTTCAGGCCACCCGTGCCCTCCCCCGCCATGAGGCCCAGATTGCCGCTTGACAGCCTCGGCAGGCCTGGTATACTTCCCAACCAATACGAAATGCCGTGCGAGCAAATCCGGCGGAAAGGAGCGGCGGCGCATGTCTCTACAGAGATCACAGATCGATTCCAGTCTTCATACCGTTATGCTGACCAGCATGATGATGTGCGTCGGCCCTCCTGGGGTGATCGGCGCACGCTAGTCGTGCACAGGCAGCGCCGAGCGTTCCGGGCCAGGGCTCCCAAAGGGGGGTCCTGGTCTTTTTTTGTATCTTTGAATAAGGGGGATGCGTAATGACTGCACAGAAGGCACTGCGGCTGCAGGATGTGGAAGGCGTGGCGGAGGTCGTGGCGAACAGCTGGGTTGTCGGCGAGCTGGAGCGTGTGGTGGCCCGCTACGGCACACCGGAGGAGATCAACCGCAAGGCCCGGGAACAGGGGAGCGTAGCGGCGCTCAAGGAGCGGCTGCGGCGGGAGCGGTCGCCCTATCTGGCCGATCTGGCCTGGCTGGAAGACAGCGTCGCCGACGGGGCCTTTGTGGAGGCCGACAGGTTCGCGCGGGAACAGGGCGGTATCCCCGAAGGGGCGAACAGCCATCCCGTGACGCTGGAGCTCAGCGCGCTGCAGTACTTCCCCTGGCTGATCGCACAGGCGAAGGCCGCCATCCGCAATGGCGAGCTCCTGCCCGGTCGGTTCATCCGCGTCCGGAACATGGCCGAGCAGGAGGCCGACGGCGACCTGGCGGCGGTGGCGGCGGCCATGGGGATCCTGGGCTGCAGCTGGGTGGAGACGCGGGACACCAGGGGGACCGACGGCTCCAACGTCCACCTGGGCGGGCCCGAGACAATCACCGGCTACTTCGGCGGCGTGGGCCAGCCCAACGACCACCCGCTGCGGTGGGCCGGGGAGTTCCTCCACTACTACACCGGGTACGGCGTGCGGGAGGTGCTCAACGTCAACCCCGGCACGGTGCTGCTGGGCTTTCTGCTCTACCGGATGGGGGTGGATATCCACTTCAAGGTCTCCGTCTTCATGGGCAACGACAACCCCTTCGCCGTGCTGAGCATGCTCTCCCTGGCCCGGCTCTTCGCCCGCGACGACGGCACGACACCGCTGTCGGGGTTCAACGTCTCCAACTCCATGACAGCGGAGACAATCCGCCGGAGCGCCGCCCTCCGGGAGGCGCTGGGGCTCACCGAGCAGGTGCGGATCGAGCACCACATCACGGAGACCTACAGGAGCATCGTCCGCCAGCCCTACAACCGGCGCGGCGACATCGTAGAGCTGGGACGGACCGTGCCCAACCTCTCGGCCAAGCACGAAGGCGGCGATCCCGAGACCGAGGCGGCGGCCGAGGTCCCCTCGGATCTGCTGCACTACTTCCTGGCCAGGGAGGATATCGAAGCGGAGAACGCCATGGAAGGACTGGAGACCTCCTACCTCAGGAAGCACGAAGCCGTGAACGCCACGGCGGCCGCACTGGTCCGGGCGGGGATCCCCGTGGCGGCCGCCCCGCATGCGCATCACGGAACAGGCCGAAACCGTGTAGAATCGGAGAAACAGGCGGCATCGGTGCTGTCGTAAGCTGGAAAAGGAGGAATGGCTGTGATGCAGATTGCGAAACGATCCGGGCGGCTGCTCGGCGAGGCGGCCTTCGACGTGCTGGCCAGGGTCAAGGAAGAGGAAGGAAAGGGCAGGGATATCGTGAGCTTCGCCATCGGCGAACCCGACTTCGACACCCCCCAGCGCGTGAAGGACGCGGCGATCCGGGCGCTGCAGGAGGGGGCCACCCACTACACGCCCTCCCCCGGAACGGCGGCCTTCCGGCAGGCCGTGGCAAAGAAGGTCTCGGCCCAGGCGGGGGTGGCGATCACGCCGCAGCAGGTGCTGGCCTTCCCGGGGGTGAAGCCGGTGCTCTTCTGCAGCCTCATGTCCATCATCGACGAGGGCGACGAGGTGGTCATGCCCACACCGGGCTTCCCCGCCTACGGGTCGCTGATCCGGTACGCCGGCGGAACCCCCGTGCCGCTGCCGCTCCGCGAGGACCGGGGCTTCGGCTTCGACGCCCGGGAGCTGCGGCGCCTGGTGGGGCCGAAAACGAGCGCCATCATCATCAACAGCCCCCACAACCCCACCGGCGGGGTGCTGACCGACGAGCAGCTGCAGACCGTGGCCGATCTGGCCGAAGAGCACGACCTCTGGGTTGTCTCCGACGAGGTCTACCGGGCCTTTGTCTACGACGGGGGCCACACGAGCTTTCTCTCCCTCCCGGGGATGCGGGAGCGCACGATCCTGGTGGACGGCTTCTCCAAGACCTACGCCATGACGGGCTGGCGGCTCGGGTACGGGGTGATGCCCGATGAGCTGGTGCCCAGGGTGAGCCTGCTGGTGACCAATTCCGTCTCCTGTACGTCGGCGTTCACCCAGGCGGCGGGGGTGGCGGCGCTTGATGAGTGCGACGACGATGTGGCGGCCATGGTCGAGGAATACCGGGTGCGGCGGGATCTGATCGTGGAGGGGCTGAACGGCCTCCCCGGCGTCCGCTGTCCCGAACCGCCCGGGGCCTTCTACGCCTTCGCCAACGTTACGGAGCTCTGCGCCCGCCTCGGTCTGGACGGTGCGGAGGCGCTGCAGGACTACCTGCTGGAACATGCCGGCGTGGCCGTACTGGCCCGGAGCTGCTTCGGCGACCGCTTCCCCGGGGAGAGGGACGAGTACCTCCGTTTCTGCTATGCTACGGATAGAGCGCGTATCGGCGAGGGGATCGACCGCCTCGCGGCGCTGCTCGGCCACAACGCCTGAAAGGAGCGTGGACGCCATGCAGACACTGGTGATCGATGTGCCCGACATGTCCTGCGACCACTGCGTGAACCGGATCGGCAGGGCTCTCGAAGAGGCCGGCTACCCCGGCGCTCAGGTGGACCTTGCCGGCAAGACGGTGACCGTCGCCGCCGGGGACGAGAACGCGGTGCTGGCGCTGCTCGACGACACGGGCTATCCCTCGACGGTGAAGGAACGGAGGTAGAGCGATGGCGGGACAGGAGGAACGGAACCTCAAGCGGTCGATGCTCGTGACGGGGATGACCTGCGCCACCTGCTCCCGCATCGTGGAGCGGTCGCTCCGCAAGGTGGACGGCGTGGCCTACGCGGGGGTCAACCTGGCCACGGAGACGGCCTTCGTGGTGCTCGACCGGGACATCCCCCAGGAGCGCCTGGAGGAAGCGGTCCGCAAAGCCGGGTACGGGGTGACCCACGCGAGCCGCGAGGAACGCGAGGCGCGGCGCTATCTGGACGCCCGCAACCGGCTGGCGCTGGCCTGGAGCGTCACGGGCCCGCTGATGGTGATGATGGGCTTCCACATGGCCGGGACCCACGTGGCGGCCTACCTCTGGTTCGAGACGCTGCTGGGGGCGCTGGTGCTGCTCGCCACGGGACTGCCGACGATCCGGAGCGCCTGGATCGCCCTCACCCACGGCCACGCCAACATGGATGTGCTGGTGAGCCTGGGGACCGTGACGGCCTGGTGTACGGCCCCCGCCACGCTGGCGGGGGTTGTGGACACCTCCTTCGGGGCGCTGGGGCCGATGATCCTGGCCCTCCACCTGACCGGGCGCTATATCGAGTCCCACCTGCGGGACCGGGCCGCCAAGGAGATCAAGGCCCTGCTGAAGATCCAGGCCCGGGAGGCCCGCATCCGCACCGACGACGGCCGGGAGCTCAGTGTCCCCATCGAGGGGCTGAAGACCGGCGTGACGGTGCTGGTGCGCCCCGGGGAACGGATCCCCGTGGACGGCCGCATCGAACAGGGGCGGACCTCGGTGGACGAATCGATGATCACCGGCGAGTCCCTGCCGGTGCAGAAAGAAGAGGGCGCCGAGGTAACCGGCGGGTCGCTGAACCTCGGCGGCGCCCTGGAGATCACGGCGACGGGGATCGGCGAGGACAGCTTCCTGGCCCGGATGATCGGGCTGATCCAGGAGGCCCAGGGCGCCAAGATCCCCATCCAGGCGCTGGCCGACCGGATCACCAACGTCTTCGTACCGGTGGTGGCCTCGCTGGCCGTGGCGAGCGGTGTCTTCTGGTATCTCGGCGTGGAGCGCTTCGGCGGCTTCCTCGACGCCGCGGGAAGCCTTCTCCCCTGGGTGACCTCCGTCCGGGAGCCCTTCTCCCTGGCGGTCTTCGCCTTCATCACCACCATCGTCATCGCCTGCCCCTGCGCCCTGGGACTGGCCACGCCCATGGCGCTGATCACCGGGACGGGGCTGGCCTCGCGCAAGGGCATGATCATCCGGAACGCCGAGGCCATCCAGACGGCCCGGGAGATCGGTGTGGTGGTCTTCGACAAGACGGGGACCATCACCCAGGGTGCGCCCAGGGTGGTCTGGACGAACCTCGACAGGCAGGCGCTGGCTGTGGCAGGGGCCATGGAGCGCAACTCCACCCATCCCCTGGCGACGGCCATCGCCGACTACGCACCGGACGGGCAGACCGCCGTGACAGAGCTCCGGGAGCAGGCCGGCGAGGGCGTCAGCGCCACGGTGGACGACGACGCCTGGTTTGTGGGCAAACCGAAGGAAACGGAACGGTACCGGGAGTGCTACGCCGAAGGCGCCACGGTGGTGGAGGTGCGCAAAAACGACAGGGTCGTCGGGGCCCTCGCCGTGAAGGATCCGGTGCGCGCCGACGCCGCCCGGGGGATCCGGCGCTTCCAGGAGCAGGGCATCGCCACGGTGATGGCCACCGGCGATGTGCAAGAGACCGCCGAGGCGGTGGCCCGGCAGGTGGGGATCGATGAGGTCATGGCGGGCATCAAGCCGGAGGACAAGCTCTACGTGGTGCGCCGCGCCCAGAGCAACGGCGCGAAGGTGCTCATGGTGGGCGACGGCATGAACGACGCCGCGGCGCTCAAGGGGGCCGACATCGGTGTTGCCGTGGGAAGCGGCATGGACCTGGCCATCGACAGCGCCGATGTGGTGGTCGTCAAGGGCGGTCTGCCCTCGGTGGCCGACGTGGTGGGGATCTCCACCAAGACCTTCGCCGTGATCCGGCAGAACCTCGCCTGGGCCTTCGGCTACAATGTGGTGGCCATCCCGCTGGCCATGATGGGGCTGCTCCACCCGGTGATCGCCGAGAGCGCCATGGCGCTGAGCTCCATATCGGTGGTCCTCAACTCGCTGCGGATCAAACAGTAATGGGTGGGGGCAGGCGGCTGCGAGCCCCGGCCGGCGTTCCCCAGAGGATGCGGAAAGCGGTGGTTCCCATGGAAGTGTGCGTTGCAGAAGAATGTGGCACAGCTCCGGCGCGGTCCATGCCTGAGCGATCGCGGGGCTCCCGCCGGTGAACACCCCGCCGGAGCAGGCACCCGGGGCCGAACAGATGTCGCAGGACAGGTACAAGAAGACCCTCGCCGCCACGGGAAAGCAGGCGGGGCTCGTCTTTGTCTACCGCAGCATGGGCTATCTGCTGGGCTTTGTCGCCCAGGCGGCCATCGCCCGGCTCCTCGGCGCCGACAGCTACGGCCTCTTCTCGCTGGGCATGTCCATCACCCAGGTGGGCATGCTCATCGCCATCTTCGGCATGCAGCAGGGGCTCTCCCGGTTTCTCGGGCAGTACAACGGCCGGCGGGAGTACGGCCGCAGCCGCGTGGTGGTCCGAACGGCCTTCACCACGGGGATGGTGCTCGCCGCTGCCCTGGCGGCGGTGCTCCTGGTTTTCGGCCCGGGGATCGCCGGGGGGCTCTTCCACGAGCCGCGGCTGGTCCCGATCCTCCCCTGGTTCGCCCTGATCCTGGCCTTCAGTATCGCCAATCAGCTGCTGACGGCCGCCTTCCGGGGGTTCAAAAAGCCCTCTGTGGCCATGTTCTGCAACGAGGTGCTGCGCCGGAGCCTCCGGCTCGCCCTCTTCGGTCTGCTCTACCTGGCGGGGTTCCGACTGCTGGGGATTGTCCTGGCCACGGTCCTCGCCTGGGCCGTCGGCGCGGCGGTCCTCGCTCTGCGGTTCCGCACACTCGGCAGAGGGCGCCCGCATCAGGAGATAACCCCGGCACTCCGGACCGCCACGGCAAGGAAGTTCCTCCGCTTTTCCACGGGGATGTTCTTCATCACCGCCACCGGGTTCTTCCGGAATCAGGTGAACCGTCTGCTGGTCGGTGTCTTCCTGCTCTCCAAAGATGTGGGGCTCTTCACCGCGGCGATGAGCGTTTCCAAGCTGGCCACCTTCTTCCTGCAGGCCACGAACACCATCTTCGCCCCCACCATCGCCGAGCTCTACCACAGCGGCGACCACGAGATGCTGGAAGCGCTGCACCGGACGGTGGTCCGCTGGGTGGTGTCCGCCACGCTGCCGCTGGCGATCTGGTTCTTCCTCTTCGCCGGGGAGATCATGCTGGTCTTCGGCCCCGATTTTGTTCCCGCGGCGGATGTCCTGCGGATCCTGGCGGTGGGCCAGGTGGTGAGCGCCCTTTCCGGGCCGGTGGGACAGCTGCTTGCCATGACCAGGCACCAGCGCTGCGTGATGGCCAACAGCGCTCTGGTGGCGGCGCTGAATGTGACGCTCAATATCCTGCTGCTGCCGCGGCTGGGCATCACCGGCTCTGCCATCGCGGGGATGGTCTCGCTCTCTGCGATCAACATCCTGATGATGATCCAGGTGAAACGTCTGCTGAATCTCCAGCCCTTCTCACGGGCCTACTGGAAGCAGGGGCTCGCGGCGGCGCTCTGTACCGGGCTCTACCTGGGCCTCGGCGCGCTCCCCCTGGCCACGCCCCTCCTCCGGGCGCTCGCCGCCCTGCCGCTGGGCTACCTGCTGACGGGCGGTCTCTTCCTCCTGCTGGGCTTCGAAAAGGAGGACCGCTACGTTCTCGGCCTGGTGAAACGGCGTTTCACCAGAGCCACCACACCGAAGTGACGCCGGGCGGGCAGGGAGCGGCGCGTCAGTCCACCAGCAGTTCCCAGATCGCGTTGGCCACCCGGAACCCCCTGGGGGTCAGGGCGATCCGGTCTGCGTCCATGGAGAGGAAGGCGCCGGCACAGGGGGCCAGCAGCGCTCCAACGGCGTCGAGCCGGGCCGCTCCGTAGCGTTCCGCAAAGGCGGCCCGGTCGATGCCTTCCGCTGTCCGCAGCGCCAGGATGGCCGCCTCGCGGGCGGCCGCCCGCCCCTCCAGACGCTCCGTGTAGGCCTGGGGGAGCTCCCCCCGGGCCAGGGTTTCCCTCCAGTCTTCCGGCGGCCAGTGGTTGCGGTAGCGCAGCCCCCCCAGGAACCCCCAGGCGGCGGGCCCCAGCCCAAGCACCGGCGTCCGCCGCCAGTAGGCCAGGTTGTGCCGGCAGGCTTCCCCGATGCGCGCGAAACTCGCCACCTCGTACTGGGGCATGCCGTGCCGGGGCAGATACCACTGGCAGAACCGGTAGAAGGGATAGCCCTCGGGCAGACCGCCGGGCGGATGGTCCCCCCATGGCGTTCCCGGATGCAGCGTCAGCTGGTAGGCGGAGATGTGGCCCACACCGGCGGCAGTCACCTCCCGCAGCGTCCGGTGCCAACCCTGGAGGGTCTGTCCGCCGAGGCCGAAGAGCAGGTCGGCGCTCACCCGAAACCCCGATCCCAGGGCCGCATGGAGGGCGTCCACGGCCTGCCCGGCGCTGTAGGGACGCTGCAGCCAGGCCAGTTCGCCGTCATCCAGGCTCTGCACCCCGATGCTGACCCTGGTCACCCGCCACGCGCGCCACAGGGCGAGCTGTTCCGCCGTGAGGGTCCCAGGATTGGCCTCCACAGACACCTCGGCTCCATCCTGAAGAGGCAGACGCTCCTCCAGCAGGGCGATCAGCTCCGACCACTGCGGGGCGTCCAGGACCGTAGGGGTGCCGCCGCCGACATAGAGTGTCGACACTGGAGGGAGGACGCCCCACCGCCCCTTCCACAGATCGAGTTCCTCTCTCAGTGCCTGCAGGTAGGCGTCGGCCTCCCGTCTTCGAAGGGGCCGGCTCGGGAAGGGGCAGTAGGGACACTTGGCGAGGCAGAAGGGAACGTGGAGATAGACCCCCAGCTCACGGGGCGGCGACCCCATGGGGCTACTCGTCTTCATCCACCTTCATGAAGGCCAGGAAGGCCTCCTGGGGGATCGACACCTTGCCGATCTGCTTCATCTTCCGCTTGCCCTCCTTCTGCTTTTCCAGCAGCTTGCGCTTCCGGGTGATGTCGCCGCCGTAGCATTTGGCGAGCACATCCTTGCGGATGGGCTTCACGTTCATCCGCACCAGCACCCGCTTGCCGATGGCCGCCTGCAGCGGCACCTCGAAGAGCTGCCGGGGGATGAGCTGCTTCAGCTTCTGCATCACCCCGTGGGCCCGGTGGTAGGCGTCGTCCTGATGACAGATGAAGGAGAAGGCGTCCACCGGGTCGCCGGCCACCAGGATATCCACCTTCACCAGACTGTCCGACCGGTTGCCGATGTGATCGTAGTCCAGCGAGGCGAACCCCCGGGTGGCCGACTTGATCCGGTCGTGGAAATCCATGATGAACTCCGCCAGCGGCACATCGTAGACCAGGCGCACCCGCTCCGGCGTGATGTACTCCATGGTGCCGAAGTCGCCCCGTTTCTCCTCGCAGAGCTGCATCACCGGCCCCACATAGTCCGGCGGCACCAGCACCGTGAGACGAATATAGGGTTCCCGGATCTCCTCGATCTCCACCTGCTCGGGGAAGTCCGAAGGTCGGTGGGCCTCCATCACCGTTCCGTCGGTGAGGAGCAGCTCGTAGACCACGTTGGGGGCCGTGGCCACCAGCTCCACACCGAACTCCCGCTGCAGCCGCTCCCTGGTGATCTCCATATGCAGCAATCCGAGGAAGCCGCAGCGGAAGCCGAAGCCCAGAGCCGGGGAGTTCTCCGGCTCGAAGCTGATCGCCGCATCGTTCATCTGCAGCTTCTCCAGGGCGTCCCGGAGCTGGGGGTAGGCGTCCCGCTCCACCGGGTAGAGTCCGCAGAAGACCACCTGCTTGATCGGCCGGTAGCCGGGCAGCGGCCGCTCGGCCCTCCGGCTGGTGTGGGTGACGGTGTCGCCCACCTTGGCCTGTCCGACGGTCTTGAGGTTGGCGATCACGTACCCCACGTCGCCGGCCTCCAGGTGGCTGCAGGCCTTCTTGAGCGGCGTGAAGTAGCCCACCTCCTCCACCTCGTCGTCCCGGCCGGTGGCCATGAAGCGGATCTGATCGCCGGCACGCACCGTCCCTTCCATCACCCGGATATAGCAGATGACACCGCGGTAGTTGTCGTAGACGGAGTCGAAGATCATCGCCTTCAGCGGCGCCTCCGCATCGCCCCCGGGAGGCGGCACCAGCCGGACAATCGCCTCCAGGATCTCCGGAACGCCGGTCCCGTCCTTGGCGCTGGCCAGCACGGCATTCTCGATATCCAGGCCGATGACCTCCTCGGCCTCCTCCAGAACGTGCATCGGCCGCGCCGAGGGGAGGTCGATCTTGTTCACCACCGGGATCAGCTCCAGATCCTGCTCCACGGCCAGATAGGCGTTGGCCACCGTCTGGGCCTCCACCCCCTGGGCGGCGTCGACCACCAGCAATCCGCCCTCGCAGGCCGCCAGGGAGCGGGACACCTCGTAGCTGAAATCCACGTGCCCCGGCGTGTCGATGAGGTTCAGGATATACTCCTCGCCGTCGGAGGCCCGGTACCGCATCCGCACCGGAACGAGCTTGATGGTGATCCCCCGCTCCCGCTCCAGCTCCAGCGTATCCAGATGCTGCTGCTTCAGTGTCCGGGACTCAACCGTCTCGGTATTCTCCAGAAACCGGTCGGCAAGCGTCGATTTCCCGTGGTCCACATGCGCGATGATGCAAAAGTTCCGTAACTTCGATGACGCCACTCTGTTCACCTCTTTATCCGCCGGCGATCCGCCGTCCCTGGACGGTCGGAAGACACCGGCACCGTTGTTTCGCACAGAATCGGGGCTCCCCCACAGCTGGGGGTTCCCCTATTGTACAGCCTTCCCGCCGGAGCTTCCCCCGAACCGCATGGCAAGGACGGGGTTTCCGTCCTCTCCGGGGAAACGCCGCAATACGCAGAGGGGCAACACGCCCCTGTGGAAGCGGTTGCCCCTCCTTCAGCATCCCGGTCCGTGGTCCCTGCCGGTGCGCTACATACCCATGTAGGCCTGGCGCACCTCCTCGCTGTTGAGCAGTTCCGAGGCCGATCCGGAGAGGACGATCTGTCCCGACTGGAGGACATAGCCCCGGTCGGCGATCTCCAGGGCGTCCTGCACCATCTGCTCCACCAGAAAGACGGTGATGCCGGTCTTTTTGATCTCCAGAACGGTCTGCATCACCCGTTCCACCAGGCTCGGCATGAGCCCCAGGCTCATCTCGTCTATCATGAGCATCCGGGGCATGCTCATCAGCCCCCTGGCGATGGCCACCATCTGCTGTTCGCCGCCGCTCATGGTCTCGGCCTTCTGGTCCAGCCGCTCCTTGAGCCGCGGGAAGAGGGTGAGCACAAAGTCCAGGCGTTCGTCGATCCTGGCACGATCCCGCTGGAGATAGGCGCCCAGCTCGAGGTTCTCCCGGATGGAGAGCTTCCCGAAGAGCAGCCTCCCCTCGGGGACATAGGCGAGCCCCTTGCCCACCACCTTGGCCGCCGGCATGCCGCCGATCTCCTCGCCGGCGAAGGTAATGCTGCCGCTGCGTGGTTTCAGAAGGCCCGAGATGCAGCGCATGGTGGTGGTCTTCCCGGCGCCGTTGGAACCCACCAGGGCCACCACCTCTCCGTCGCTCACCTCCAGGGAGATCCCGTGGAGCACGGCGATCTCGTCGTATCCCGCTACCAGGTTGCTGACCTCAAGCATTGCCCCGTGCCCCCTTCTGTTTCTCCACGAACTTCTGTCCGAGGTACGCGGCGATGACCCGTTCGTCCTGCGCCACATTGGCGGGGACATCCTCGGCGATCTTCTGCCCGCCGTCAAGCACCACCATGCTGTCGGCGATGGGCATCACCGCCTCCATGATGTGCTCCACCAGCAGGAGGGTGATCCCCTTGTCCCGGAGCTTTTTCACCAGCTCCACAGCCTGTTTCACCTCGCTGGAGGTCAGCCCGGCCATGGCCTCGTCGAGCATCAGCAGCTTCGGTTCCGTGGCCAGGGCCCGGGCTATCTCCAGCCGTTTCTTGCCGGCGATGGTGAGCTGGGCGGCGTAGTGGTCCTTCCGGTCCAGCATCTCGCAGAGATCGAGCATCTCCATGGCCCTCTCCCGGGCCTTGTTCGCATTCCGGTAGCGCAGGAAGGAGCCCACCATCACGTTGTCCAGCACCGTCATCTCCTGGAGCGGCATCACCACCTGGAAGGTCCGGGCCGCCCCCAGCCTGGCCACCCTGTGGGGCGGCAGCCCGGTGACATCCCTGCCGTCGAAGGTGATGGTCCCCGAGGTGGGGGGAAAGAACCCGCTGATGCAGTTGAACAGCGTCGTCTTCCCGGCACCGTTGGGGCCGATCAGCCCGACGATGGTCCCCTCTTCCACCGAGAAACTCACTTCGTTGTTCGCCACGAGGGCGCCGAACTTCTTGGTGACATTGCGGATTTCGAGCAGTGCCATGCTACGCGCCCCCCTTCTCCGACTGCTTCCGCGACTTCCGTCCGCGGGTCAGATCCTCGAGGATACCCATGATCCCCCTGGGCTGTTTGACCACCACCAGGATGATCAGCAGACCGAAGATGATCAGATCGAGCCCGCCGCCGAGACCGCCGAACATCGCCCGGGTGTACTCCTGCAGCGGAATCAGTACCGCCGCGCCCAGCAGCGGACCCCAGAGGGTCCCCGTGCCGCCCAGCAGTGTGATGAGCACGAACTTCATGGAGACATCCAGGGACATCACCATCGGCGGATCCACGCGGAAGTTGTACTGGGCGTAGAAGGCGCCGCAGAGCGCCGCCAGGAACGCCGAGACACCCATGGCGGTGAGCTTGGTCCACGTACTGTTCACGCCCAGGGACTCCGAGGCGTCCTGGCCTTCCCGGACAGCCCGGAGCAGGTAGCCCAGGCGGTTGCGCTCGATCCAGCGCACCGTGGAGAAGACGATCACCATCAGGCCGAGGGCCCCGTAGTAGTAGGGCACCTTGGACTCGTACCAGACGAAATTGGCGATGCCGGTATCGGTCAGCCCGTAGTCGAGCCCCAGGGCGCCGCCGACCCAGTCCCAGACCATGAAGAGACGGTTGAAGATCTCCACGATCGCGAAGGTGGCGATGGCGAAGTAGTGCCCCGTGAGCTTGAACACCGGGTAGCTGATCACCATCGCCACCGCGGCCGCGGCGAAGGCGCCGACGATCACACCCGGCCAGGGCAGCGTCTGGAAGTGCACCACCGCCATCCCGGCGCCGTAGGCGCCGATGCCGAAGAAGACGGAGTGCCCGAAGGAGACCTGACCGCAGTACCCGCCCAGGACATTCCAGGACTGAGACATGGAGGCGTAGAGGAAGATCAGCAGAAAGACGTGCTGCGTGAAGGAGCTGGGCAGCACACCGGGGATGAGCGGCAGCAGGGCGAAGATCCCGAAGACCGCCGCGAGAAGGTAGTCCTTTCGTGCCAGATTCATCGTCTCACCACCCAAAGAGTCCACGCGGCCGGAACATGACGACCACGATATAGATGCCGAAGACGGCCACGTACTTGAAGACCGGGGCGATGTAGAACCCGCTGTAGGCCTCCACGAGACCGATCATCAGCGCCGCCAGGAAGGCCCCGGGGATACTCCCGAACCCGCCGAGGGCCACGATCACGAAGGCGATGAGACTGAACAGACTCCCCACCTCGGGATGGACGGCGAGATAGGACGGCAGCAGCCCGCCGGCGATCCCGCAGCAGGCGCCGCCGAGCCCGAAGACCAGCGTGTAGATCCACTCCGTGTTGATCCCCATGAGCTCCGCAGCCTGCTTGTTCAGCGCCGTCGCCTGGATCGCCCAGCCGAGACGGGTCCGCTTGATCAGCCAGAAGAGCGTCCCCACCACCACCACGGCGAAGATGCCGATCACCACCTGGGGGAGAGGGATGACGATATCGCCGATGAGAAAGCGCTTGCCCCCGAGGATGGTGTCGCTGAGCAAACGGAAATTGGGGGAGAAGTTGTAGAGCGCCGTGTTCTTCAGCACCATCGAGAGACCGAAGGTGGCCAGAAGCGCCGAGAGCGCCGATTTCCCCACCGTAAATTTAATAATTAACTTATAGGTGAGCGCCGCAAGAATAAAGACAAAGACGGCGGCACCGATCCAGGAGAACAGGGGATCGATATTCATCAGAAAACCAAGCCAGTAGCTCACGTACATGGCGACCATCAGGTACTCGCCATGCGCAAAGTTGATGACATCCATGACCCCCCAGATCAGACTGAGGCCAGTGGCGACCAGGGCGTAGAGCAGGCCCGTCAGCAGCCCGTCCAGGGTCACCTGAACAAATAAGGTCATGACCGCATACCCTCCATTCATGTGCAATGAGGTTCCCAAAAAAAGGCAACAGGGGAAGAAGGCTGTCCCCTGCTGCCATACGGAAGATTGGTTCGCATTCTACGAACAATCAACGAAGGGGAGTCCAGGCGGACTCCCCGGACTCCTCGTTCTGCTCCGCTTACCGCTCTTCCCAGGGAACCATGGGATAGACGAGTTCCGCATTGGCCACTTCAGGCGGATAGATGATCTTGTAATCGCCGCCCTGCAGCTGGGTGAGATAGCTCATGGCGAGCTCGTTCTGGCCGCCCGGTACGAAGGCCACCTCGCCCGAAAGCGTCAGCGGGGCCTCCCAGGTGTTGCTGTGGAGGGTCTTGGCCACCTTGTCGTGGTCCAGCTCGCCGGCCTTTTCGATGGCCTGGGCCAGCACGAACATGGCGGCGGCTTCCTTGATGCTGTCGCTGTCGAAGGGCACGCTGGGCTCGGTGATCTCCTTGTAGATCTCCTCCACAGCGGCGACGGCGGGCATCAGATCGGCGAACTGCGGCGAATAGCCGGTGCCGCCCATGAAGTAGTTGCCGTCATCGCCGAGCTGCTTGGCGATCATGGGATCCTGGTAGCCCGTGCAGTAGTTCAGCGACATCTTGGGGAGCCAGTTCATCTTCTTCATGGTCCGGACCCAGAGGGTGTAGTCGCCGCCGAGGCAGGCGCCGAAGACCACATCGGGATCGGCCGCCTTGAGGCTCTGGACCTCGCTGTCCATGGTGGTGGCGCCGGGGCTGAAGGCCACGTCGGCCACGACCTCGTAGCCGGCTTCATCGGCAGCCGCCTTGCCCTCCTCGGCCGCGTGCTTCCCGAATTCGGTGTTCTCGTAGATCAGGCCCACGGTCTCGATGTCGGCGTCGTACTTCTCGTTCACCCAGTCCATGAAGGTCACGAATTCGTGGGACTCCGTCTTGTCCGTGGGGGCGATGCGGAAAAAGTGCTTGAAATTGCGTTCGGTCAGCGCCGCCGAGCTGGAGCAGCCGCACATGAAGATCTTGCCCTTGCGCTCCGCCACGAAGCTCGCCGGCTTGGTCACGGCGCTGTTGTAGGAACCGAGGATCGCCCAGACGCCCTCCTGGTTGAAGAGGCGCTCCGCCTCGGATTTCCCCACATTCGGCTTGCCCTGTGTGTCGGCATGGACCAGCTCGAACTTGTAGCCGTCCATGACACCTTCCTGGGCCGCCAGGGGCACATCAAGATCGGGATGGGCGTTGTTGATCACCTCGACGGCCGTCATGACCGCCGCCTTGCAGCGCTGTCCCGCCGTGGCGCAGGGGCCCGTCAGTGGATAGAGCGTCCCCAGCTTGATGACCTTATCCTGAGCCGCCGCGACGCCGCCGAGGGCGCCGAGCACCAGTGCCGCCACTACCGCAATTGCCAGAAACTTTCGCATTACCTGTGCATCCTCCTTCCGATACCTGAACTGAAAGACAACCAACAGCTCCACCTGTTCCTCCGTCACCACCTTAGGTGAAGGGAGGAACGATTCCAACACCAGGGAAAGTATACTCCACATACCCTCCTTCTTTCAAGGGGAACCAGCCTTCAGACCTCCCCTGCTATCCCCCGGCGCCCCCCTTTTCGCGTTCCGGGGGGAACGGTTCGAGAGAGACGCGGTCGGGGTCGAAGGTGGACAGGAAGACATCGCGGGAGAGCGTCAGCGCCCCTGTCGGACAGATATCCTGGCAGAGACCGCAGAAACAGCACTTGCCGAAATCCACCTCCGGGTAGAGCCTGGGATAGCGCTCCCGCTCCCCCTCCGGCGCCTGGACCATCACGATGGCCCGGTTGGGACAGACCCTGGCGCAGAGCGAGCAGGAGACACACTTTTCCAGCTCGTACAGATGTCTCCCTCGATACTTGTCGGCGAAGGGGATCGCCTCGTCGGGAAAGGGGACGGTCATCGGCTTCGACAGGAGATTCCGCAGGACCACAGTCAGCATTTCCATCATGGCAGATCACCTATCCATATCGGCGGGACATATGTTCAGACTCCAGTAGATCGCGGGGATATCGGCGATCTCGGCGCCGGTGAACAGATGCTCCAGAAGGGGGATCATGTGGAGGAAGGAAGGCCCCTTGATCTTCACCCGCCAGGGCGTGGGCTCCCCGTTGCCCACCATGTACATCGCCCCTTCGCCGCGGGCCACCTCGTTGCGCACATAGACCTCCCCCTCGGGGAGCTTCATGGTCACATTGGGTTTCCCGAACCTCGGCGCGACGGCCTCCCCGCCGGGGAGCCCGGCCAGCGCCTGCCGGACCAGCGACATGGACTGCCGGATCTCGTCGGCGGCCAGCCGGTAGCGCGCCCCGGCGTCGCCCCCGGGCCTGGAAGGCACCTCGAACTCCAGCCGGTCGTAGACCTCGTAGGGCTCCTCGTCGCGCACGTCCCGGGCGATACCGGAGGCGCGGAGCACCGGCCCGGTGGCCCCGCAGCGGCGGGCCGCTTCGGGGGTAAGCACACCCACCCCTT
Organism: Synergistales bacterium; assembly: GCA_021736445.1. Taxonomy (NCBI): domain Bacteria; kingdom Thermotogati; phylum Synergistota; class Synergistia; order Synergistales; species Synergistales bacterium. The sequence continues at coordinate 49,397 of JAIPGA010000004.1, forward strand.
CGGTCCGTTCCAGCAGGGTGAGGTACTCCGTCTCCAGCAGGCGGACCATCTCCTCCAGACGCTGGAGCACCCCTTCGATCCGTTCCGCCATCCCCGGCGGGAAGTCCCGCCGCACCCCGCCGGGGCAGATGTATCCGGCGGGATAGACCCTGCCCCCGGTGATCGCCTCGAAGAGGTCGAGGATGTAGTCCCGGTAGCCGAAGGCCATCTTGAAGCCCGTATCGAAGCCCAGAGCCAGCGAGAAGGCGCCGTACCAGATCAGGTGCGACTGGATCCGGGAGAGCTCGGCCATGACCACCCGGATGTACATGGCCCGTTCCGGCACCTCCACGCCCAAAAGCTCCTCCACCGCCTCGGCGTGGAGGAGGTTCCAGTTGAGGGACTCGAAGACGCAGATCCGGTCGGAGAGCACGGCATTTTGGATGGGCGCCCGGTACTCCATGAGCTTCTCGAACCCCCGGTGGAGATAGCCCGGATCCGCCCTGGCCCGCACCACCCGCTCGCCGCGGATGCCCAGTTTGACGCCGAAGTTCCCCGACGCCGCATGGGCCGGACCGAAATAGAGGTCGTAGCCCTCCTCCCCGCAGGGGGAGAGCTCCGTCTCCGTCACCGCAATCCGGGTGCCGTCACTGGTCATAGTAGGCACGCTCCCGTTCGTTGTCGCTGCTGTAGTGCTGCTCCCGCACGTAGGCCCGCCAGTCGAAGTCCTTCCGGAAGGGCGGCGGACCCTCCCACTCCTCCAGGAAGAGCGGGGCGAGATCGGGATTGCCGTCGAAGCGCACCCCGAAGAGCTCGTGGAGCTCCCGCTCGTGGATCCGGGCGTTCTCCCCGAAGAGGCCGCCCAGCGAGGGCGCCGCGGGATCGGACCTGTCCACCCGAACCTTCACCGTGACCACGGTCCCCAGGGCGCCGGACCAAAGATGACAGGTCTCCATAAGGATCCCCTCTTCGGGCCAGTCGGTCACCGACAGGGCCGAAAGATGATCGCATCCCTTCTCCTGGAGCCATCGGCAGAGCGGCACCAGCTGTCCCGCCTCCGCCTGCAGCCAGACCCGGCCCCGCCGCTGCACCCAGCCTTCCACGGCCGGGAACGCCTCGCCCGCCGCCTCGAGAAGCGCCGTCTCACGCTCTGCCATCTATTCCATCTCCCTTACATGACGGAATATCTTCTCGCACCCTTCGAAGACCGCCTCCGGACGGGGCGGGCAGCCCGGGATATACATGGTCACCGGCAGGAAATCCCCCAGGCGCTTGATGGTGTTGTAGGAATCCCAGTACATCCCCCCCGTCATGGAACAGGCGCCCAGGGCCATGATCACCCGGGGCTCGGCCATCTTCTCGTAGACACGCTGCGCCCGCCGGATGGACTTCCAGGTCTGGTATCCGGCGATGAAGAGCACATCGGCGTGCCGCGGAGACGCCACGACAACCATCCCGAACCGCTCCATATCCCAGCGCGAACCAACCACCGGAAGCAGTTCGGCGAACCCGCAGGAGTTGAACCAGTTGAAGACCCATATGGATCGGATCAGGCGCTGCATTGTCTTCTTGTGTGCCGATACGGCCATCCTCTCAATGCCCCCTTCCCGGAGAAACCACCCGCCGGGCTGCTAAACGCAGGATACATTACATGTATATGCCAACTATAGCCGTTTGTCAAGAGAATTCGGGATATTCAAACACTTGATCAACCGGCACCATCGCCGCCTCCATTCTTGAAAATGGAGCCCCTGCTTGTATAATAAAAAAATTACCTCCCCTATACGGGCCCCTGCATGGACGAAGGCACCGGTCGCAGGACAGTCATCCCCCCTCCTTCCGGGACCCGCCGGCCCGGCCGCCTCGATAGAGAAGGAGAACCGACTACCGAAGAGACAGAACCGAAAAGGAGGCATATCCTTGGACGACAGAGAACAGAGGATCGCCGAAACGCGGCGGATCGTCGACCAGTACAAAACCACACAGGGCGCCCTCATCCCCTGCCTGCAGCACCTCCAGAACACCTTCGGCTACCTGCCCGCAGAGGCACTGGAGACCGCTTCCCGGGAGCTCTCCATCCCTCTCGCCGAGATCTACGGGGTGGCCACCTTCTACGCCCAGTTCCACCTCTCGCCCCGGGGCCGGCACATCATCCGGATCTGCCGGGGGACGGCCTGCCATGTCAGGGGGAGCGCCACGCTGCTTGAGACGCTCAAGGAAACGCTCCACGTCGAGGAAAACGGCACCACCGAGGACAGACGGTTCACCCTCGAACCGGTGGCCTGCCTCGGGGCCTGCGGCCTGGCGCCGGTGATCACCGTGGATCGAAAGACCTACGGGCGGCTGGGCGCCGACGATCTCCCGGGCATCCTCGAGCAGTACCCGTAACAGCCGACCCGCCGACACCCGTCACGGAGGATCCGAAGCGGGAAGGATCCCGCAACAGTGTGCAGCAGAGATCCACAGCAGAGGAGGAACAACATGCCAACCTACCAGAGGCAGGTGCTGATCTGCGGCGGCACAGGCTGCGTCGCCAGCGGGAGCCTCGAACTGCAGGAAGCGCTGAAAGACCGTCTGGAAGCGTGCGGACTGACCGATCGCGTACTGGTGCTCCAGACAGGATGCCACGGAATCTGCGAAGCCGGTCCGATCGTCGTCATCCATCCGGAGGGCACCGTGTACACCGAGGTCCGGCCGGAGGACGCCGCGGAGATCGTAGAGGAACATCTGCGCCGCGGGCGACACGTAGAGCGGCTGATGCAGCGGGACATCCACTCCTTCTACGCCGGCCAGATGCGCCTCACGCTGCAGAACTGCGGCCGCATCGACCCGGAGCGTATCGAGGAATACATCGCCTACGACGGATACCAGGGCCTGGCCAACGCCCTCTTCTCCATGACACCCGAAGAGGTGGTCGAACAGGTCGCGCTCTCGGGACTCCGCGGCCGTGGCGGGGGCGGCTTCCCCACAGGCAAAAAGTGGGAGTTCTGCGCCCGCGCCGGGGGCGGGAAGAAATACGTCATCTGCAACGCCGACGAAGGCGACCCGGGGGCCTTCATGGACCGTTCGCTCCTCGAAGGGGATCCCAATGCGATCCTGGAGGGGATGGCCATCGGCGCCTACGCCATGGGCGCCGACGAAGGGTACATCTACTGCCGTACGGAATACCCCCTGGCCGTCGAACGCCTCCACACCGCCATCGCGCAGGCGGAGGAATACGGCCTGCTGGGCGACAACATCATGGGAACGGACTTCTCCTTCCATGTCCACATCAAGGAAGGGGCGGGCGCCTTCGTCTGCGGCGAGGAGACCGCCCTCATGGCCTCCATAGAGGGGAAACGGGGGACCCCCCGTCCCCGTCCGCCCTTTCCCGCCGACTCCGGGCTCTGGGGGAAGCCCACCAACATCAACAATGTGGAGACCTGGGGGCAGATACCCCAGATCATCCTGAAGGGAGGAGACTGGTACAACGCCGTCGGCACGGAGCGGTCCAGGGGGACGAAGGTCTTCGCCCTCACCGGCAAGGTGAACAACACGGGGCTCGTGGAGGTCCCCATGGGGATCACCCTCCGGGAGATCATCTTCGACATCGGCGGTGGGATCCGGAAGGGCAAGGGATTCAAAGCAGTGCAGATCGGGGGACCCTCGGGGGGATGCCTCACCGAGGAGCACCTCGACCTCCCGGTGAGCTACGAATCGCTCAGCGAGGCGGGTGCCATCATGGGCTCCGGCGGCCTGGTCGTCATGGACGACGAGACCTGCATCGTCGATGTGGCGCGTTTCTTCCTGGAGTTCACCCAGGCGGAGTCCTGCGGCAAATGCCCACCCTGCCGCGAGGGGACCAAAAAGATGCTGGACATCCTGAACCGCATCACCGAAGGAGAGGGCTCGCCGGAGGACATCGACACCCTCGAACGGCTGGCGTACCAGATCAGGGAGACCTCCCTCTGCGGCCTCGGGCAGACAGCCCCGAACCCCGTTCTGACCACCCTCCGCTATTTCCGCGACGAGTACATGGCCCATATCGAGGAGAAGCGCTGCCCCGCAGGGGTCTGCCAGGCACTGACGGGGTATTCCATCGACCCGGACAGATGCGTAGGGTGCACCAAGTGCGCCCAGGTGTGCCCCGTACAGGCTATCCAGGGAGAACGGGGCACCCCGCACTCCATCGACAGGGAAACGTGCATTCAGTGCGGCGCCTGTGTCAAGGCCTGTCCGGTACAGGCGATCAGCCGCTCGTAGAATGGGGGTCCACAGAGCAATGGCATCTATAACGATGACGATCAACGGAACAACGGTAACCACAGAACCGGGAACGACGATTCTCGAAGCCGCGCAGAGCGCAGGCATCCACATCCCCACCCTCTGCCACCATCCGGCACTGCCGCCCGTCGGGGCCTGCAGGGTCTGCCTGGTGGAAGCCGAGGGCAGCGGCAAACTGCTCACCTCCTGCACCACACCGGCCGCGGAAGGCATGTCGGTACGCACCCATTCGCCGCGGGTGCTCGAGGCCCGCCGGTTTGTCGTGGAGATGATCCTCCTCCGTCATCCCCTGGACTGCTTTTCCTGCCCGAGCAACGGAAACTGCGAGCTCCAGGACATCGCCTACGAGCTGGGCATCGAGGAATCCTCCTTCGCCGAGGAGGGGGACACCTGTCGCGACCATCCCCTGGAAGAGGACAACCCCTACTTCGTCCGGGACCTCAACAAATGCATCCTCTGCGGGCGCTGCATCCGCGCCTGCGACAGCCTCGCCCGGTACCACGCCGTCGACTTCCACAACCGGGGGATCCACACCATGGTCCACCCTCCGGCCGACAGGACGCTGGAGGAGTCGGACTGCACCTTCTGCGGACAGTGCGTCCAGCTCTGCCCCGTAGGCGCCCTGGCGGAAAAGCCCTCCCGCGGGAGAGGCCGGCCCTGGGAGCTCCACCCCGTCACCACCGTCTGCCCCTACTGCGGCGTGGGGTGCGAGCTGGAGATCCAGGTGAACAGCAAAACCGGCCGGATCGCCAACGTCACCAGCGACTACGGCAGCCCCACGTCGCTCAACAGGGGACGGACCTGCGTCAAGGGGCGCTTCGCCTGGCAGTTCGTCCACAGCGGCGAGCGCCTCACCACCCCGCTGGTCCGCAGGGACGGCGAACTGCGGGAGGCCTCCTGGGAGGAGGCGCTGGAGACGGCGGCCGCCGGCCTGCAGCGCATCAAGAGCGACCACGGCCCCGACAGCCTGGGCTTCTTCTCGTCGGCCCGCTGCACCAACGAGGAGAACTACCTGATGCAGCGGCTGGCCCGGGAGGTGGTGGGCACCAACAACATCGACCACTGCGCCCACTTGTGACACAGCGCCACAGTGAAGGGTCTCGGCGAGACCCTGGGAAGCGGCGCCATGACCAACGATTTCGACTCCCTCCGGCGGGCCGACGTGATCCTCGTCATGGGCTCCAACACCACCGAGACGCACCCCGTCATCGGCTCCTGGATCAAGGAGCGGCACGATCAGGGGGCGACGCTCATCGTCGGCGACCCCCGGAAAACGGAGATCGCCGGCCACGCCGACATCCATCTCCAGCTGCAAAGCGGCAGCGACGTGGCGCTGGCCAACGGCCTGATGCACGTCATCCTCCGCGACGGCCTCCACGACCGGGCCTTCATCGACGAACGGGTGGAGGGCCTCGATACCCTCAGGGAGACGGTGGCCTGGTACACCCCCGAACGCACCGCCGAGCTGACCGGCCTGCCCCGGGAGCGCATCGAGGAGGCGGCCCGCCTCTACGCCTCGGGCCCCGACTCGGCGATCTGCTACACCATGGGGATCACCCAGCACACCACGGGGACCGACAACGTCCGGTCGCTGGCCAACCTGGCCCTCCTCTGCGGCATGCTGGGACGCCCGGGGACAGGCGTCAACCCGCTGCGGGGACAGAGCAACGTCCAGGGCGCCTGCGACATGGGGGCCCTGCCCAATGTCTACACGGGCTACCAGAAGGTGGTCGACGACAGGATCAGAGAGAAATTCTCCACGCTCTGGAAGGCCGAAATGCCCGCGCAACCCGGCAGGACGGTGATGAAGATGATGGAGGCCGCCGGCAGCGGCGACATCAGGGGCGTCCTCATCATGGGGGAGAACCCCATGGTGAGCGACCCCAACACGGAGCACGTCAGGGAGTGCCTGACCAATCTCGATCTGCTGGTGGTCCAGGATATCTTCCTCACCGAAACGGCCCGTCTGGCCGATGTGGTGCTGCCCGCCGCCTGCCTGCCCGAGAAGGACGGCACCCTGACCAACACCACCCGCACCGTCCAGCGGGTCCGCAAGGCCGTGGACGCCCCGGGAGCGGCCAGACCGGACTGGGCGATCACCACGGCCCTGGCCGGGGCGATGGGCGCCGACTGGGCCTTCCGCGGCCCCGAAGAGATCTTCCAGGCCATCGCCGCCTGTACGCCCAGCTACGCCGGCATCAGCTACGAACGCCTCGAAGAGGGCGGGCTCCCCTGGCCCTGCCCCGCACCCGACCATCCGGGGACACCCAACCTCTACACCGAGGGGTTCAACCGCCCCGGCGGGAAGGCGCGGTTCCTCCCCCGCCACTGGAAGGCGCCCCACGAATGGCCCGACGAAGCCTACCCCTTCCTGGCCACCACGGGGCGGCTCCTCTACCACTACCACACCGGCAGCATGAGCCGCCGGAGCGCCCCCGGGGAACACGTCCGGGAGCTTTTCATCGAGATGAACCCGGCGGATGCCAAGCCCCTGGGAGTCGGCGACGGAGAGATGATCCGCGTCACCTCGCGGCGGGGGCATGTGGAAGGCCGCACCGCCGTCACCGACAGGGTGCCGCCGGGCACCCTGTTCATCCCCTTCCACTTCGCCGAGGCGGCGGCGAACCTGCTGACGGCAAGCGTCATCGACCCCGATTCGGAGACGCCGGCCTACAAGATCACCGCCGTCCGCGTCGACAAGGTCTGACCCCAGGCAG
>JAIPGA010000005.1 GCA_021736445.1 Synergistales bacterium
AACGGGCGGATGTCCTCCGCCCGTTCGGCCTTTTCTCTCCCCAACATCCGTCCGGCTAGTCGTCGATATCGAGGTCGTCATCGTCGAAATTGTCGAAGAACTGCTCCAGCTTGGTCAGGCGAACCGTGTCGGCGGCATCCTCCCACTGCTGCAGCACCCGATTCTGCTTTCTTCTGGTCCGCCACACGCCGCTGGCGACCATCAACGGCCCCATACCGAGACAGACAGCAATGCCGATGAAATAGTAGGATTTCTCCTGTTCCCGCCGGTCGTTTTCTATCATGATCTGCACCCGCTCCTCGGTGGAGCGCAGGACAATCTCCCCCCGTTCCTCCAGAGCCACGGGATCGTAGTCCTCTCTGATCTGTTCGAAGGCCGCCGGATCGTAGAACAGGGCCAGGAAAAGCCCGAAAGAGAGCACAAGCAGACCGGCGATCACCCGCGGTGATTTCAGGTACCGCACAACCATTCCCTTCATAACGCTCCCCCCTCCTGTAGCCGCCGGCAACGCCACGACGATCACTTTGTGTCAGTATAGCACAAAAGCAGCACGATCTCCTCCGAATACTGCGCCGGCCGACAATCCTCTCTTGGGTATCCCTCCACAGTCCCGGTACCTTCGCTGCCGAACCGGCTCTGTTCTGTCTCCCCCGGCAGGATAATCCGCAAGCCCACGACGGTCAGCCACCTGTAACGATCTCTCAACAGTCTTCCCCAGATTGTTGACCTGCCGAATATTTGGCAGTACCATTGCTTCCCGAGAATTGACCGACCGGTCAACAGAATAAAATGACAGGTTATTCGGCCCGAAGCACCGAAACCTGTATCCAGAAAAGAATGGGTGGAAGAATGCCGGAGTTAGCGGACAAAAAGAAGGAACTCCTGGAAGAGCTCATGAAGGGGACCATCTACGACGCTGCCTGGTCGCTCATGAAAGAGAGCGGCTGGGAATCCTTTTCCATGGGGAGGCTGGCGGAACGGGCGGGCGTCTCCAAGGGGACGATCTACAACTACTTCAAGGACAAACGGGAGCTTCTCTGGTTCATTTTAGACAAAGGAATCGAGGAGGTCACCGCAACACTGGACCAGCTGATCGCCTCGGCCTCGAGCTGGCGGGAGGCGCTGGAAAAGGCCCTGCGGTACGAGATGGTCCAGCGCGAACGGCACGCCGGGGTCATCGTATCCATCATGCACGCGATCCACCAGGACAGGGAGCTGCAGCAACGCGCCCAGAGCTCGGAATTCCCCGTGGACCGGATCCGCAGGCGCTACAGACAGATTCTGGAAGGAGGAGTGGAGAGCGGCGAATTCCGGGAGATCTCCGTGGATACCCTGGAGATGCTCTGTTTCTCGCTCCTCATCGGAACGGCGAAGATCTGGAACGTCGGCAATGGGGACGTAACCTCCGGTTCCATAGCAGACACCGTGTTTTCCATCCTGCAGAAAGGTCTGTATACAGAAAGAGGGACTGACGGACAGTGAAGATTACCGACAAGGCACTCCAGCGACCGGTCACCGTACTCATCGCCATGATCGCCCTCATCCTCTTCGGCGCCTTTACGCTGACGAAGATGAACATGGCCCGCATGCCCGACATCGACTTCCCCGCCGTGGCCATCACCACCGTCCTCCGGGGGGCCACGCCGACGGTCATCGACAACGACGTCACCGACGTGATCGAAGAGGAGGTCAACACCATCTCGGGGATCGAGAACCTCACCTCCTACAGCTACGAGGGCCGTTCGGTCATTGCGGTGGAGTTCCAGCTCGGCGAGGACATCGACGCAGCCGCCGCGGACGTGCGGGACAAGGTGAATCTGGCGCAAGCCAACCTTCCCGACGACGCGGAGGCACCCATCATCCAGAAGGTGAACCCCATGGACTCGGCGATCGTTACGCTGGCCGTCACCGGCGACGGCTCCTACCAAAGGAAGTCGGACTTCGTGGACAACGTGGCCAAACCGAGCCTCCAGACCGTACGGCATGTGGGGAACGTGGACACGCCGGGCTTCCGGGAGCGGGAGATCCGCATCTGGATCGACCCGACAAAACTGGAGGCCCGGGGACTCATTGTGGACGACGTCAAGGACGCCATCAGGAACAAGCATGTCGAGCTTCCGGCGGGGAGCATCGAGACGGAGCGGCACGAATACGACATCCGCCTCGAAGCGGAATACGACTCGGCGGAGACGCTGCGGGAGCTCCCCATCGTCGCCCGCCAGGGCAGCGTCATCCGTCTGGAGGACGTCGCCAGGGTGGAAGACGGCTACGAGGACAAGGACTCCATCGCCACCTACAACGGAAGGGAGACCATCCTCCTGCAGGTGAAAAAACAGCGCGGCGCCAACGAGGTGGCCCTTGCGGAGGGCATACTGGAAGAGGTGGACCGTATCAGGAACCAGGCCCCCGAAGGGGTCTCGCTGCAGGTGATCTCCAACACCGCAACCTTTGTCAAACAGTCCATGGGCGGTGTCCGCAACGACCTCTTTCTGGGGGTGGCGCTCTGCTCGCTGGTCATGCTGATCTTCCTGCAGACCATACGGGCCACCTTCGTCACCATCGTCGCCATTCCGGTGGCGCTCCTGGGCAGCCTGCTGATCCTCCACGCCAACGGGATCACCATCAACAACCTCAGCATGCTGGGTCTCTCCCTCTCGGTGGGGATGGTCATCGACAGCACCACGGTGGTGCTCGAAAACATCCACCGTCATATGGAGCTGGGGGAGTCACCTCTTTCGGCGGCCTCCATGGGGACCAGCGAGGTGGCCTTCGCCGTCCTGGCGGGCGTGGCCACCACGGTGGCCGTCTTCGGGCCCATCGCCACCATGGGGGGGATCATCGGGCGGATCTTCTACGCCTTCGGCGTTACGGTGGTCACCACGATTCTCATCTCCCTGGCCGTCTCGCTGACACTCACCCCCTTCCTCTCCTCCCGGCTGCTCCGGCGCGACAATCCCGGCGCCCTGGCGCGCATCGCCGAAAAGCTGCTGGGGAGGCTCACCGCCGGCTATCGGTGGCTCCTGACGGTGGCCACCAGACACCGGATCGTCACCATGGGGGTGGCCATCGCCGTCTTCGCCACGGGGATCTACCTGGCGGGCCACCTGGGGACAGGCTTCACCCCCACCGAGGACCGGGGCGACTTCTTCGTGGAGATCGAGCTGCCCAACGACAGCTCCACCGAGGAATGTCTCCGGATGGCCAGGGAGCTCTCCGCGGTCGTGCGGGAGAACCCCTACGTGGACTACACCTTCACCACCCTCGGTTCCGGCATGGGATCGGAGATCTACAAGGGACAGATCAACACCTATCTGATCGCCAAGGACAAGCGGCCCGGCTACGAAGAGATCATGCAGCAGCTCCGCGGCTCCCTGGCGGTCTACCGCAATGTGGACTTCACCCTGGGCGACTTCGGCGGCGCCGATGTAGACCTGACACTGCTGGGCAACGACACCTACCAGCTGGCCGCCATCACCGACAAGATGAAAGAGGACCTCGCCAAAACAGGGAAGCTGGTGGACATCAACACCGACGTCCGGCTGGACAAACCGCGGCTGGACATCGACATCAACCGGGGTCTGGCCAGCGACATGAACGTGAACATCCGGGCACTGGCCCAGGAGGTACAGGCCTACTTCGGCGGCGTGGATGTGGGGGTCTTCAAGGACCGGGGGAACCGCTACGACATCCGTTTGCAGGCGGCGGGGGCCTTCCGGGACAGCCCCGAGAGCCTGCGGAACATAACCATCCGCAATGGGAAGGGCCAACTGGTCAGCACAGCCGGTCTGGTGGATGCCGAGATGGACACGGGACCGAACATGATCCCCCGCTACAACAGACAGCGGTCCATCACCCTGTCGGCGAATACGGCCCAGGGGGTCGCCACGGGAGCGGGCGTCGCCCTGGTCCAGCAGACCTTCCGGAAGTACGAACCCGCCGACGGGAGCGTACGGGTCGTCTCCACCGGCATGTCAAAGATTATGAGAGAGAGCTTCGGCTATCTCATCGAAGCCATCGTGATCGCCATTATCCTGGTCTACATGGTGATGGCCGTGCAGTTCGAGTCCTTCCTGCATCCGCTGACCGTCATGTTCGCCCTGCCGCTGATGACGGCAGGAGCCTTCGGGGCGCTGATGGTCACCCGCCTGGACCTGGACATCATGGGGATGATGGGCATCATCCTGCTGATCGGCATCGTGGTGAACAACGCCATTTTGCTGGTGGACTTCATCAACCAGCGACGGGAACGGGGCATGGGCAAACTCGGGGCCGTTCTGGACGCCGCTCCGCTCCGCCTCCGCCCCATTCTGATGACAGCGCTTTCCACCAGCTTCGGCATGCTGCCCATCGCCCTGGGACTGAGCGAAGGCTCGGAGTTCCGGCAGCCCATGGCCGTAGCGGTCATCGGCGGGCTGATCACCTCCACGCTTCTGACGCTCTTTGTCATCCCCACCGCCTACCTCATTGTGGATGATACGGTGGAGCTGGCCAAGCGTCTGCCGGCGAAGGTCTTCAGAAAAAAAGGAAAGAACGAACAACCGGAAACAGCGCAGCAGCGGAACGAGATACCGGGCAGAGAACGCTCAGGGGGGGAATAGGATGGATTTCCGGCAGAACACACAACCAGTCACAGGCCAACAGAACCCGTCCCTGTCTGGAGGCAGGACGGGAACGCCATATCCCGGCAGAGTGGTGCCAAGCAATCATCGGCTCTCTTTTTGTCCTCTGGGCATACTCCTGGCAGTACTCTGTATGACACTGACGATGCTCCAGCCCACGGGCGCACAGGCCGCAGAGGAGCTCACCCTCCAGAGGGCCGTCAAGATCGCCCTGCTCAAGAATCTGGACATCCAGTCGGCAAAGCAGGAGCAGGTGAAGGCCAGAGGAGGCCTCAAGGTCGCCGAAGGCGCCCTCTATCCCTCGTTGACCCTGAAGGGGGGCTATACCCGGCAGAAGGAGACCGCGGCCACCCCCGACGAGGACGTCTACAACGCCGGCGCCACCGTCTCCTTCCCCCTCTACCAGGGTGGCAAACTGCGGGCCTACCTCCGTCAGGCCTACAAGGCCGACAAGCTGGCCGACAGCACCGTGGAGGCGACCCGCGAAGAGATCATCTACGCCGTCTACGCAGGCTTCTACGACATCCTGCTCCAGAAAGCCAATGTGGCCACCGCCCGGGACGCCCTGGCCTACGCGGAGGACTACCTCGAGGAGGTCAAGGCCAGGCGTGAGCTGGGCATGGCCACCACCCTGGAGGTAACACGTGCGGAAAAGCTGCTGGTGGGCAGCCGGCAGAACCTCATCGCCGCTCGGAACGGCCGGGAACAGAGGCGGATCGATCTGCTGAAGCTCCTCCGCCTGCAGGGACACCCCGACACGGAAATCGACGGGATGCTCTCGCTCAAGCCGGTGGAGTGCAACCTCAAACGCTCCCTGGAGTACGCCCTGGACAACCGGCCCGACCTGGAGCAGCTCCGCATGAAAGCGCAGATCCAGGAGGACCAGATCAGCGTGGCGAAAAGCAACCTGAAACCCCAGGTCACCGTGGCGGGCACCTTTCAGTACGACGACCCGTCCCTGCGTGAAGGGGCCGACAAGGACAGCTGGTACCTCTCGCTCAACGTGGAGATCCCCGTCTACGACAGCGGCGTCACCGAAGGCAGGGTCACCAACGAAACGGCGAAACTCGAACAGGCGCGCCAGGCGGTGGAGCAGAAGCTGGACACCATCGAAGCGGAGGTACGGACCGCCCTGCTCAACATCGAGACCGCCAGGAACGCCGTGGCGGAAGCCGAAAAGAACCTGGAGCTGGCCCGGGAATCCCTGCGTCTCGCCGATGTGGGCTACCGGGAGGGTGTGGGCACCCAGCTGGATGTGCTGGACGCCCGAGCGGAGCTGACGGAGGCCCGGACAGCATACTCCGCCGCCGTGACGGAGCACAACCTCGCCCTGGCGCAACTCCGCAAGGCCGAAGGGCGGATGGTCGCCTTCGCAGAAAACAGGGTCACCGGAAAGGAGAAGGACAATGAACAAGACGGAACACAGCCATAGACGCCGCGGCGCTCTGGGATGGATCGTGCTCGCCGCTCTCCTCCTGTCGTGCAGCGACGCCACCCCGGAGACGGCATACGCCGCAGAGGACAGCAACGAAACAGAAGGGCAGACAACCACGGTAACGGTGCTGGAGCTGGAGCCGCAGAAGCGATTCACCACAGGGTTCACCGTCAACTGCACGCTCAAGGCCTACCGGGATGTGGTGGTCTATCCGAAGGTCACCGCCCGGCTCGTGGCCTATCCCGCCGAGGAAGGCGACGAGGTGGAAGAAGGCGAACCCCTGGCGGAACTGGACCACCGGGATATCGACGCCCAGGTTGGCTCGACGAAGGCCCAGATCGCCGTGGCCCTGGCGGAGCTGGAGAGCGCCAAGGCCAGTCTGGACAACGCCGAGGTGGAATACAACCGGTACAAGACGCTCGTCGACAAGGGCTACGCCACCACCCAGCAGCTGGACGCCAAGGAGACGGCCTACACCCAGGCCAAGGCCCAGGTGCGCCTCGCCAGAGCCTCGGTGCAGCGGCAGCGCTCGGTCCTGAAGGAACAGAGGGTTCTGCTCACCGAGTACACCCTCAACAGCCCCATCGACGGCACGCTCCTTGACGACTACGACCACACCCCGGGCGAGATGATCTCCCCGTCCACACCGGTGGCCCATGTGGGGGTGATCCAGCGCCTCAAGGCCGTCCTCAACCCCGAGGCCGCCAAGGCCCGGAATGTCCGAAAGGGGATGAAGGCCTCCGTCACCACAGACAGCGTGCCTGGAAGGACCTACCGGGCCGAGGTCATCCAGGTGGCCTCCCAGGTGGATGCCGACACCCGGACGATTGAGGTGAAACTACTGGTGGACAACAGAGACGGCGAACTCAAACCGGGGATGTTCGGCCGGGCAAAGCTCATCGTAACGGAGGCGCGGAACGCGCTGGTGGTCCCGCAGGACGCCTGCCTCGAATCGAACGGCCAGTGCCACGTCTTTGTAGCGAGGGACGGGGTGGCCCGAAGGGTCGAGGTCGTGACGGGACCGTCGGACGGACGGCATGTGGTGGTCGAACAGGGGCTGTCGGCGGGGGATCTGGTGATCCTGAGCGACATGGAAACGCTGCAGGAGGGCGACCGGGTGAGCATCAGCGAGCGCCGTTCGTAACCATAGGACCCGGGAACAAAAAACACAAAGAGCGGTCGGTGCGCCACGCCCTGCCGCTATGACATAAAGGAGCACCATAACGAATGAGCACACAAAGAGAATATATGCTGGCGAACCAGCCGATTCTCGGCCTTCTCTGGAGACTCTCCCTCCCCGCGGTGGTCGGGATGTTCTCCATGAGTCTCTACAATCTGGTGGATACCATCTTCATCGGCCACAGCGAGGGGGCCATCGGCATCGGCGGGCTCTCCATCGCCTTCCCGCTGCAGATCTTGATGGGCAGCCTGGGGGGCATGCTGGGAATCGGGAGCGCCTCGATCATCTCCCGGAGTCTCGGCGCAAAACGCTACCGCCATGCGGCGCAAACTTTGGGGACCTGCGTCATCGCCTCGGTCCTGATCGGCGCACTGCTCGCCATTGGAGGGACTGTCGCGCTCCACCCCATTCTCCGGGCCTTCGGCGCCACGGAGCGCATCCTCCCCTTTGCGGCGGAGTATATGGGGATCATCCTCCTCGGTTCGCCGCTGATCATCTTCAGCATGGCCATGAACAACGTCATCCGCTCCGAAGGGGCCGCCGCGATCGCTATGGGAACCATGCTCGTAGGGACCGCCTTCAATATCGTCTTCGACCCGATCTTCATCTTCGGCTTCGGCATGGGCATCAAAGGCGCGGCTGTGGCCACGGTGCTCTCCCGCATCTTCGTCGCGGCCTGGATCATCTGGTTCCTCCGGTCCGGCCGGAGTATCATCAAGGCCACCCTCAAGGACATGCGGCTCCGCCTCCCCATCCTCCGCGAAGCCCTCTCGATCGGGGCACCCACCTTGATCAGGATGGGGTCAACGAGCTTCGTCTTCGGCCTGATCAACCAGACCCTGGCCGGCTACGGCGGCGACATGTCCATCGCCCTCTTCGGCATCAACAACCGCATCATCGCCCTCGGCGTCATGCCGATGATCGGCATCGCCCAGGGACTCCAGCCGATCGTGGGCTACAACTACGGAGCCCGGAACTACCTGCGCGTCCGGGACGCCATCAAGAAGGCGGGAATGCTCGCCACGGCAGTGGGGTTTTTCATTTCCATGACGATGCTGATCGCCCCCTCCCAGGTGATCCAGCTCTTTACGGGCAATCCACAGCTGCTGCAGGAGGGACCGGCGGCGCTGCGGCTGATGATATCCGGGTTCACGCTGGTAGGGTCTGTCCTGATCTCGGGCATTGTCTTCCAGGCTCTGGGGAAAACACGGCCCGCCCTGATCATCAATCTCTCCCGGCAGGTGCTCCTGCTGGTCCCGCTGGTGCTCATTCTCCCCCGTTTCCTCGGCGTTACCGGCGTCTGGTGCGCCTTCCCCATCGCCGATCTGCTCTCTTTCCTGCTGGCGCTCTTGCTTATTCTGCCGGAGATCCGGAGGCTCAACGAGGAGTGCGAAGGCCCCCTGGCCCCCTGCTACAACAAATCCACGCAGTAACCACCGTATCACCAGAGAGGGATTCCCTCGACTCCGCCGGAGAAAAGGGAATCCCTCTCTGTCACTCAATCGCCTCCCGACGACAACCCAAAGTCCCTACTCGCCTCTTTGTAAAACGAGGTGATCCCTGCAACGGTGCACACCCCGGGCAGGTACTCGCCGGGCGCCCGCTCGGGGATGTAGGCCGTGACGATCCCCACCACATGGAGGTTTCCCTGGGTTGTGACGATGAAGGCGGGTCCGCCGCTGACCCCGCTCATGGCCTCGCCGTTCATGAGATAGGATTCGGACTGCGGGAGGGCCGTGCTCACGCGACCGCTGAAAAAGGAGAAGTGGTCCGGCAGGATGGAGGGGAACCCCGCCCATCCCACCTCGTTGCCCACGTGGAGCGGCTCGTCCTCCACGGTGAGCGAGGGCATCTCCACCGATTGGGGATGCCGGTCATGAGAGAAAAAGATCACCGCCAAATCACTTTCAGGGTGGCGGTAAACCGTCCGCCCTTCAGGAGAAATCAGCTGTTCCACACCACTTTCGGCATGGATGATCCGGATCGGCTCGTTCCACCCCTCCGCATGCGAGATGACATGATTGGCGGTGGCGATACAGCAGAGCTGCCGTTCCTTGTCGTAGCTGAGGATGCACCCCGTCCCCGTTCCTCTGGATATCCGGATCTTGCAGGCAAAGGGATAGAGCTGCTCGATCGCATGGGACCAGACCGTTCCGCCCATTTCCTGTACGCCTCCTTCCGCATCACACTGTGGGTACCCTTTCCCTTCGGAATAGGCTATCCTATGGGGAAAGAGAACAATCCAACGCAAAAAGTCAGCCATGTTTCTTACGACAGCGCAACACCCCGTAACACCACTATGGTACCATAAGAACAGACTTTATCCGGCACCAAGGCCGCAAAGGGGGCACGACAATGGAATGGCACACTCCCACTTCGATGGAGGATGCGCTGAATCTGTTGCGAACCGAGAGGAGCGCGCTTCACGGGGGCGGAACAGGGCTGCTCGCCGCCGGGATAGAGCGATACAGCCATCTTGTTGATCTCGCCGGTCTGGACCTGGACAGGATCGCGATCCGGGCGGACGGAAGCATCGATATCGGCGCCACCTGCACCTTCGCCGAGACCGCCCAAGGTCTTGATGCGCTCCAGCCGGGACATATCCTGGTCCAGTCGCTCTCCAGAGCCGCCTCCACACCGCTGCGGAACCGCATCACCATCGGCGGCAGTCTGGGGTACATCCCACCCTGGTCCGATCTGGCCGCACCGCTGGCCGCCCTGGACGCCACGGTCCACACCCTGTCGGCGGAAGGCGAAAGGGAAACCCCCTTTCCGAATTTTCTCGACAGGTCCCGGCAACCCCCTCAACCCTTCCTGGTCACGGACGTCACCCTCCCGCCGGAGCGCTGGAAGGGCTGGTACCACCGCCTGGTGCGGACCGCCTTCGACTATCCCCGCGCCACCATGGCCATCCTCCTGCAGACCGGGGAAGAGCACGTCAGGGAGGCCCGGATCGCCGTAGGGGGAACCCGTGGACGGGTGACGGTGCTCGCCGAGGTTGCGGGGCGTCTCCAGGGACATCCGCTCGGGGCGGAACCCCCCGACGACCTTCTCGCCGACACAGAGCTTGCGTTCCCCGACAAACCGCAGGCCTCCGGGGAGTATCTCGCCGAAGCCGCGAAAATCTGGCTCTTCCGGGGCATCCGACAGCTTCTGGAGGTGGCATGATGGAAGGCAGATTCACGATCAACGGACAAGAACACAGCATCCTCTTTCCACCCGGGGCCACACTGCTCGACGTGCTCCGCGGCGAGGGGTTCACCGACGTCCACGAGGGCTGCCGCGAAGGGGTCTGTGGCGCCTGCGCCGTGGTGCTCGACGGCAGGCTGGTCAATTCCTGCCAGGTCCTGGCGGCGAGCGCCCGGGGCCGGGAGATCCTCACCGCCGGAGGACTGGGGACACCGGCCTCGCCGCACCCGATCCAGCAGGCCTTTGTGGACGCCGGCGCGGTGCAGTGCGGGTTCTGCACTCCAGGAATGGTGCTGGCCGCCTGGTGTCTCCTCCGGGAGAATCCCGCACCGACGGAGGAGGAGATCAAAAGCGCGCTGGACGGCAATCTCTGCCGCTGCACGGGATACAAGCATATTCTTGAAGCGGTCCAGCTGGCCGCAGAGAGGATGAACACCGATGACTGAGACCAGAAGCGTTTCCACTTCACCGGCCCGGGTCGACGGCCTCGCGCTGGCCACCGGACGGGCACACTTCACGCCGGACATCCCGCTGGAGCATCCGCTCCACGTCGCCCTGGTCGCCTCGCCCCACGCCTGTGCCGAGGTGGAATCGGTGGACGCCGAGGCCTGCCTGGCCGTGGAAGGGGTGGTCACCGTGCTCCACTGCCACAACGCCTACGAGAGGATGCCGCCGGTGCTCTTCACCACCGCCGGCCAGGGATCGCCGGAGCCTTCCCCCTACGACACCCGGCTTTTCAACCGGAAGGTCCGCTACGCCGGCGAGCTGGTGGCGGCCGTGGCGGCCACCTCCAGGGAGGCCGCCCGGGAGGGCGCCCGCCGACTGGAGGTCTCCTATACGCCACTCCCCGCCAATACAGACCCCGAACAGGCCATGGAGCCCGGCACGCCGGTCCTGCACGGCGAGGAGGCCCACACCGTTATCGATGTCCCCTACGCGCCGGAACGGAACATGGCCGCCGCCACCACCTTCGACCACGGCCGCTTCGAGTCGGCCTACAAGGGCGCGGAGCGGCGGATCGACGTCTCCTTCACCACCCAGCAGGCCAGCCACTGCGCGCTGGAACCCCACAACGTGGCCGTCTCCTTCGACGACCAGGGGCGGCTGGTGATCACCAGCTCCACCCAGGTGCCCTTCCACGTCCGCCGGATCACCGCCCGGGTGCTCTCCATCCCCCTGCGGACGGTGCGGGTGATCAAGCCGAAGGTAGGCGGCAGCTACGGCGGCAAGCAGGAGGTCTTCCTGGAGCCCGTGGCCGCCCGCATCGCCCTGGATACGGGCCGTCCGGTGCGGCTGCAGCTCACCAGGAGGGAGGTCTTCACCATGGCACGGACGCGCCACCCCATGCGCACCCGCATCCAGGCGGGCTTCGGCAGCGACGGGGAGATCGCGGCGCTGGCCATGGACTGCCTGATGGACACCGGTGCCTACGGCACCCACGCACTGACGGTGCTCAGCAATGTGGGCTCCAAGGTGCTCCCGCTGTTCAACAAGATCGACAATATCCGTCTCCGGGGGCATGCGGTCTACACCAACACCACCCCCGGGGGCGCCTACCGCGGGTACGGCGCCACCCAGGCCTACTTCGCCTTCAACCAGGTGCTTGACATGATCGCCAGGGAATGCAAAGAGGACTTCGTTTCCTTCGTCAAGAGGCGGCACATCAGGGAAGGCGAGACATCGCCGGTCTTCGCCGCCATCGGAGAGGGAACGGAGGGGGTCGCCCAGACCATCGCCTCCTGTACGCTGTCGGAGTGCCTCGACAGGGGGGCCGCGGCCATCGGCTGGCACGACAAGCGAGACCAGCGGCAGAAAACGGCGACGGGACGGATCCGCGGTGTCGGCGCCGCCGTGGCCATGCAGGGCTCGGGCATCCCTCTGGTGGACATGGGGAGCGCCGCCATGAAGGCCAACGAGGACGGCTCCTTCAACCTCATGGCCGGGGCCACGGAGATCGGCACGGGATCGGACACCATCTGCTGCCAGATCGCCGCCGAGGCCCTGGACACCGACCCCTCCATGATCATCCCCCACACCTCAGACACCGACACCACTCCCTTCGACACCGGGGCCTACGCTTCATCTGGAACCTATGTCTCCGGCAAGGCGGTGGAGAAGTGCGCCCGCAACATGCGGCGCAACCTGCTCCGCGCCGCCGCAGAGGAACTGGCCGTGAGCAGCGACGAACTCACCGTGGAAAATGGCGTCATCCGCCACAGCTCCGACCCCTCGATCCACCTTTCCTACGGCGAACTGGTGGGCCGGCGGCTCTACAATCACCACCAGGAACAGCTCCAGGCCTTCGCCTCCCACTGCCCCACCAGTTCGCCGCCGCCTTTCATCGCCCAGTTCGCCGAGGTGGAGGCAGACCCGGAAACCGGCGAGGTGCGGGTGACGGCCTTTGTCAGCGCCGTGGACTGCGGGATCGCCATCAACCCGCAGCTGGCCCGCGGGCAGGTGGAAGGCGGCGTGGTGAACGGCATCGGCTTCGCCCTTACCGAGGAGTATCTCCGGGACAGCAAGAGCAGGATGACCAACCCCTCTTTCGGCGGCTACAAGATCCCCGGGGCGCCGGACATCCCGGCGCTCACCACGATCCTTGTGGAGTCCCGCGAACCCACCGGTCCCTACGGGGCCAAATCAATCGGGGAGGTCTGCATCAACGGTCCAGGGCCGGCCATCGCCAACGCCATCTACGACGCCCTGGGGGTGCGGATGCACCACCAGCCCTTCACCCCAGAACGGGTCTGGAGGGCCCTGCGGGAACAGGAGGGACGGCGATGAGCCTGGGGATCGGCGGCGGGCCGGTGGCCGACGGGGCGGAGGTCTTCCTCTCCCCGGGCGCCCTGCTCGTCGAAGACGGCAAGGTCGCCGAGACCGGATCCCCCGAGGAGATCCGGAGCAAAGCCGATGAGTACATCGACACCGGAGGGCGGCTGATCCTCCCGGGGCTGGTGAACTTCCACAGCCATTTCTACTCCGCCCTGGCCCCGGGACTGATTCCGGCCGAACCGCCCAAGGATCTCCCGTCCATTCTGCGGGGTCTCTGGTGGCGGCTCGATATGGCACTGGACCGGGAGAGCATCGCGGCCAGCGCCCTGACCGGGGCCGCCGAGGCGGCCAGGCACGGGGTCACCACCGTCTTCGACCACCACGCCTCCATGCAGACCCCCGAGGGGAGCCTGGAGACCATCGCCGGGGAACTGCGCAGGGTGGGCATCCGGGGCTGTCTCTGCTACGAGATCACAGACCGGGCCGGCACGGACCAGGTGGCCCGGCAGATCGAGGAGAACGTCGAGTTCGCCCGGCGGCACAGAGACGATCCCTTCTTCAAGGGCACCATGGGGCTCCACGCCAGCCTGACCCTCTCCGAGGATACCCTGCAGGCCGTTTCCGCGGCGGGCGACCTCCCCGTCCACATCCACTGCGGCGAGGGCGCCGCCGATCTGGCACGCTGCCAGACGGAGGGCTACGCCGGGCCGGTGGACCGGCTGCACCGTCACGGCCTGCTCTCCCGCGACGCCATCCTGGTCCACTGCATCCACCTCTCCCCCCGGGACCGGGAGATCCTGGCCGATCTCGACCCGGTGGTGGTCACCAACCCGGAATCCAACGCCAACAACGGCGTGGGGCACTTCGACGGGGAGGGGCAGCCCCGATTCGTCCTGGGCACCGACGGGATGAGCCAGGACATGACGGCCTCGCTGAAATCGCTCTTCCTGATGGCCCACCCCGCACTTCCGCTGGAACGACTGCAGTCGGCCTTCTTCCCCCAGCGGATCGAGCGACTGCAGCGCTGGTTCCCGGAGACGGGGACCTTCGCCCCCGGGAGCGACGCCGATGTGGCGGTGCTGGACTACATCCCGCTGACGCCCATCAGCCGGGACAGTCTGGCGGCCCATCTGGTCTTCGGCGCCAAGGGGGGCGACGCCTGGCTCACCCTCTGCGGCGGCGAGGTGGTCTGGCGTCAGGGGATGTTCACCAGCCTGAACTGGCCGGAGGAGGCAGACCGTATCGGCCCCATCGCGGCGGCGCTGCACCATCGGTTCTACGCACAGACAGCCCCGGACAACTGGATACATTTCGGAAAGGAGTGATCCCATGGCGGACTGCACGGTACAACTGAACGGCATCGATTTCCCCGGCCCCGTCCTCCCCGCGGCGGGTCCCAACGTCAACGACGGCGCCCAGCTCCGGGCGGCGGTGCAGGGAGGCGCCGGCGGCATCGTGACCAAGACGGTCTCCACGGTGCCCGCCTCCTACCCCAAGCCCTGCATCGCCAAGAGCGGCGACGGGCTGCTGAACAGCGAGACCTGGTCGGAACGGGATGTCCGGAGCTGCCTGGAGGACTACAAAACAGCACGGGAGCTGGGCGTGCCGCTGGTGCTCTCCATCGGCTACAGCCCCGACGAGGTGGCGGAACTCGGCGGATTGCTGGAGCGGGAGGTGCAACCCCACGCCATCGAGTTCTCCACCCACTACTCGGGCACCGACCACACCCCGCTGCTGGAGGTAGCCAGGGCCCTTCGTGGGGCCGTGGCCTGCCCCATCTGGATGAAGCTCTCGCCGGCGCTGCAGGAACCGGAAGCCCTGGCCCGGGAGGCCTCGGCATACGTGGATGCCTTCGTGGCCGCCAACTCCCTGGGCCCGGCACTGGACTTCGACGTGGAGCATCCCGTCCCGCTTCTGGGCTCGGACCACGGCCAGGGGTGGCTCTCCGGTCCCGCTGTGCTGCCCATCAACCTGGAGCTCGTCTACCGTCTCGCCGGCGCCCAGGACAAGCCGGTGATCGGCGCCGGCGGGATCGCCACCGGCATTGACGCCGTGAAGTACATCATGGCCGGCGCACATCTCGTCCAGGTCTGTACGGCGGCGCTCCGTACCGGCCCCGCCGCCTACGGACGGATCGCCGGGGAGGTGGATCAGTGGCTCGACGGCCACGGATTCGGCTCGCCGGCGGAGATTCGGGGGCGCTATCCCCTCGGGCCGGGGAAAGGGGACGCTCCACGATGAGCAAAGGGGTCACCGGACAGTCCATCCCCCGCGTCGACGGGATGGAGAAGGCCACAGGGGTGACACGCTACCTGGCGGATATGACACCAACGAATGCCTGGTACGGCGGGGTGGTGCGCTCCCCCGTCGCCAGGGGCCGGATTCGGACCATCCGGTTTGCCCCGGGATTCGACTGGTCCCGGGTGGTGGTCCTCACCTCCGCGGACCTGCCGGGGCCAAACCAGGTGGCCATGGTCCGCAACGACCTCCCGATCCTCGCCGAGGAGGAGGTGCGCTTCGCCACCCAGCCGGTGGTCCTGCTGGCGGCTCCTTCCAAAGCGCTGCTGCAACAGGCGCGGGAGGCCGTCACCCTGGAGATCGACGAGGAGGAACCGGTGCTCTCCCTCGACGACGCCCTGGCCGGCAGGGGACCCGTCTACGGTGAGGATAACATCATCGCCGCCTACGACATCCGCCGGGGCGACCTGGAGGAGGGCTTCGCCCAGGCGGACCGGATCATCGAAGAGACCTACCGCACCGGCTACCAGGAACAGCTCTATCTGGAGCCCCAGGGGGTAGTGGCCGCACCGAAGCCCCGCGGTGTGGAGGTTGTGGGCTCCATGCAGTGCCCCTACTACGTGAAAAACGCCCTGGTCCGGGGTCTGGCCCTTCCAGAGGATGCGGTCACCGTCCGGCAGGCGCCCACGGGGGGCGGTTTCGGGGGCAAGGAGGACTATCCCTCGGTGCTGGCCCTCCAGGCGGCACTGCTTGCCCTCAAGGCGGAGCGGCCGGTCCGCCTCCTGCTGGACCGCGAGGAGGACATCCTCTGCACGCCCAAACGCCACCCCTCGCAGATCAGGGTGCGCACCGGCGTCCGGAACGACGGGACGCTCACGGCTCTGGAGATGGACGCCGTTCTCGACGGCGGCGCCTACACCACCCTCAGCGTGGTGGTCCTCCAGCGGACGGTGCTGCACGGCCCCGGCGCCTATCCCGTCCCGAACGCCCGGGTGCTGGGTCGGGTTGCGGCCACCAACACACCGCCCAACGGCGGCTTCCGGGGTTTCGGGGCCCCCCAGGGGATCTTCGCCATGGAGCGCCACATGGACCGTATCGCCGGCGAGCTGCAGATGGATCCGGCGGAACTCCGGCTCAAAAACTGCTTCAAAAATGGCGACCGTTTCCACTACGGACAGCAGCTGGAAGACGGCGCCAACGCCGGGGCGGTCCTGCGCGCTGCCATGGAAGAGAGCGACTACCTCCGGAAACGGGAGGAATACGCCAGGGAAACGGGGAATCGGCGGCAGGGTATCGGGATTTCGCTCTCCCTCCACGGCGGCGGCTTCACCGGCTCCGGCGAGGTGGCCATCGACGGCCACGCCCGGGTGAGAGCCACCGGGGCGGGACAGGTGGAGCTCAGGGTAGCCGGCTGCGAGATCGGTCAGGGAGCCTCGACGGTCCTGGTCCAGCGGGCCGCCGACACACTGGGCCTCCCCTGCACCGCCGTCCGCCACCCCGCGCCGGACACCGATGAGGCGCCGGACAGCGGCCCCACCGTGGCCTCCCGGACCACCGCCTTTGTGGGCACCATGGTGGAACGGGCCTGTCAGGATCTGCTCGCCCATCTGCGCGAAGCGCTTGGCAGCTGGTACGGTCTGGAACCGCAACAGATCACCCTGGAAGACGGGCGCATCCACGGCCCCAAGGACATTCTCTGCAGCTTCGCCGAAGCGGTGCGACGCCACCTCTACGAGCGGGGACCGCTGGAGGGCTTCGGCGGCCGGGATCCCTCGCAAACCAACCGATGGGACGAGGAATCCTTCCGTGGCGAGGCCTACCGGAACTACTCCTGGGCGGCCCACGTGGTGGAGGTGGAGACCCACAGGGACACCCTGGAGATCCGCCCCACCAGGGCCACACTGGCCGTGGACGCCGGGGAGATCGTCAACCCCATTCTGGCCAGAGGACAGGTAGAGGGGGGCGCGCTGCAGGCCTACGGCTACGGCTACCTGGAGCACCTGGACATCGAAGGGGGCCGCTACCGCGACGGCCACCTGACCACATACCAGATCCCCACGGCCCTGGAAGCGCCGGATTTCTCCGTCCTTTTCCTGGAGACCGGGGAAGAGACGGAACCCAAGGGGCTGGGCGAACTCCCCATGGACGGCGGCGCGCCGGCCATCGTGGCCGCCGCGGGGCAGGCGCTGGGGATCTTCGGCACCTCGGCGCCACTGACCGCCGAGGAGATCGCCCTGCTCCTGCAGGCAAAGGAGGGGGACCGCCATGCGCCTTAGATGTACCGTCAACGGCAGAACGACCGAGTGCAGCACCCATCCGATGCGGCGACTGCTGGATATCCTCCGGGAGGATCTGGGGCTCACCGGCACCAAGGAGGGCTGCGGCGAGGGGGAGTGCGGCGCCTGTACGGTGCTTCTGGACGGTGCCCCCGTCACCTCCTGCATGGTCCCGGCGATCCAGCTGGAGGGACGGGACATCCGCACCATCGAGGGGATCGGCTCCCCCAAAGCGCCCCACCCGCTGCAGCGGCTCTTTGTGGAGGAAGGGGCCGTCCAGTGCGGCTTCTGCACCCCCGGCATGATCCTGGCCGCACTGGCCCTCCTGCAGGACAACCCCACACCGGACAGAGCAGCCATCCGCTTCGCACTCTCGGGCAACCTCTGCCGCTGCACCGGCTACGAAGCCATCTTCCGGGCCGTCGAGCGGGCCGCCGCAGAGGATGTGCCGACATTCCCGCCCCGGGAGGGGATGCAGAACGACACACCACAGTCCCCGCGCTTCGACCCCGGGGAAGAAGGACGCTTCACCGTCCCCCGGACGCTCGACGAGGCGCTGGAACATCTGGCCGAGCACCCCGGAGCGCGGGCGGTTCTGGCCGGCGGCACCGACGTGATGCCCGATATGCGCAAAAGGGGCACGCTTCCGGAAAGCGCCGTGGACATCTCCAGGCTGCCGGAGCTGCACCGGATCAGGGTGCAGCGGGACCGACTCCACATCGGCGCAGGGGCCACCAATGCAGAGCTGCAGCGAAACCCCAATGTCCAGGCCCACTTCCCCTGCCTTGTCGAAGCGGCCCGCCGATCCGGTGCGCCGACCATCCAGCACCGGGCCACCATCGGCGGCAACCTGATGACCGCCTCCCCGGCGGCGGACCTCCCGCCGCTGCTCATGGCGCTGGACGCCTCGGTGACGCTGGCCTGCTCGGGCGGAACGCGCACCATCCCGGTGGCGGAACACATCACCGGCTACCGGGAGACCGCCTGCCACGGGCAGGAGCTGCTCACCGAGATCTCCATCCCCCTGCCCGGAAGAGGACGTGTGCAGCGTTTCTCCAAGCGCGCCACCCGGCAGGGGCTCTCACTGGCCCGGGTCGCCCTGGGATGCAGCGCCGGACTGTTCGAAGGCAGGCTTGGGGATGTGCGGATCGCCTGCGGCTCCATGACGCCGGTGCCGATGATGCTGGAGGAGGTCATGGCCTTTCTTGAGGGGAAGCATCCGGACAGCGAAACCATCCGCCGGGCCGGCGAACTCGCGGCGGCCGCGGTGGAACCGCGGAAGACCCCGCATTTCAGAAAGCACGCCACAAGGGGCCTGGTGGAGCAATTCCTGAGGGAGTTCCAGCCATAGCACCGGGAAGGCATGCATGGAAACAATGCATTACGGTTGTGCTACAATGCAAGGCACAGTCATGACATGGCAGAGGGCACTGCAGCCGATGCCGCTGCAGGAGTCTGCCTGGTTGCGGAATGGGGGTGGTACCTCCGGAAGGAAGCAACAACGCAACTGCAGAGACAGCTGCTGGAGGGCTCCAACCGATATCGACAGGTACAGAAAGGGTGCATGCACGTGAAACAGATGAAAGGTATTGCGGTACTGGCGCTCGTTGTCTGCCTCGCCGCCTTCGCCGCGGCGCCGGCCATGGCGGAATCCAAGGCTCCGGGTGACTACAAGATCGTCCTGCTCCTCCCTGGACCGATCAACGACCAGAGCTGGAACGCCACCAACTACAACGGCCTGGTGGCCTGCAACGAGAGCCTGGGCACCAATATGGAGTACGTGGAAAACGTCCAGGCCAGCGACTTCGAGTCCACCTTCCGGAACTACGGCGAAAGGGGCTACGACCTGGTGATGGCCGCCGGGACCCAGTTCGACGAAGCGGCCAACCGGGTGGCGCCCAACTACCCCGACACGGTTTACTGTGTGGTCAACGGGATGGTCACCGAGGCACCCAACGTCCGCCCCATCCTGCCCAAGGAGTACGAGGGCAGCTATCTCGGCGGGCTCATCGCCGGCTACACCACCGAGAGTGGCAAGATCGGTCTGGTCGGGGGCTTCCCGAACAAGCTGATGATCCGGCTGCTCAACACCTACGAGCAGGCCGCCCGGATCGGCTCGCCCCAGGTGGAGGCCCTGCGGGCCTACGCCAACTCCTGGAGCGATGTCTCCCTGGGCAAACAGATGGCCGGCTCCATGATCGACAAGGGGGCCGACGTGCTCTTCTTCTACGCCAACCAGGTAGGGCTCGGAGCCATCCAGGCCGCCAAGGAGGAGGGCGTGAAGTTTGTCGGTTTCGCCAGCAACCAGAACGGCATCGCGCCGGAGACCGTCGTCGCCAGCGTCTACTTCGACTTCGAGGAGATGTACAAGTGGGCGGTGGGCAAGTTCATGGACGGCTCCCTGAAACCGGAGGTCAACGAGGTAGGGATCGCCCAGGGTGTGGTCAAGGTGGCCTACACCGACGCGGTACCCCAGAAGGTCAGGGACACGGTCAGTCAGGCCGAGAAGGCCATCGCCGGCGGCACACTGGCCCGGTTCCTCTCCCAGTTCCCGGAATCCCTGGACTAGCCGACAGCAGAACCACTCGCAACACCCTTCCTGATGGAAGGGTGTTGTTTTTTTCTCCATTCCCGGATTTCGTGTACTATATGGGAAGCCTTGGGAAAAGGAGGCATCACGCCATCGATACCGCCCTTGCAATGCACGGGATTACCAAACTCTTTCCCGGCACGCTGGCCAACGACCGGGTGGACCTTGATGTGGGCAAAGGAGAGGTCCTCGCGCTGCTCGGGGAAAACGGCGCCGGCAAGACCACACTGATGAAGATCCTCTACGGGATGTACCAACCCGACGAAGGGGAGATCCGCATCGACGGGAATCCCATCGCCATCCGCTCCCCCCAGGACGCCATGAGACGGGGCATCGGGATGATCCACCAGCACTTTACACTGATCCCCGTCCACTCCGTAGTGGAAAACATCCTCCTCGGCGGGGGACCGCCGGGGCAGCGACCCCCCAAACCGCGGGAAGCAGCGGAACAGATCCGCGAGCTGGGACAGCGCTACGGCCTGGAGGTGGACCCCTGGGCGCTGGTCCGCCAGCTCCCCGTAGGACACCAGCAGCGGGTGGAGATCCTCAAGGCGCTCTACCGCGAGGCGCAGGTCCTCATCATGGACGAGCCCACGGCGGTACTCACCCCCCAGGAGACAGAGAGCCTCTTCGGCTTCATCCGGGAGTTCACCGAATCGGGCCGCTCGGTGATCTTCATCACCCACAAGCTCGGCGAGGTCATGTCCATCGCCGACCGGATCACCGTCATGCGCAACGGTCGGGTGGCGGGAACCGTAGCCAAAGCCGAGGCTGACGAGCACAGTCTGGCCAGGATGATGGTGGGCCGCGATCTGCATCCTCCCCAGCGTGACGACAACCAGCGCCCCGGCGCGGCGGTCCTCGAGATCGACGGTCTTTCCCTCCGCGGCGACCGGGGCAACCGGGTGGTCCATCAGCTGGACCTCCAGGTCCGCACCGGGGAGATCTTCGGCATCTGCGGCGTCAGCGGCAACGGCCAGGAGGAGCTGGCCGAAGCGGTCTGCGGCCTCCGCAGTGCGGAAGAGGGCTCCATCACCCTTCATGGGCGACGCGTCGAAAACCAGTCACCGCGGGAGATGATCCGGGAAGGTGTGGGCTATATCCCCGCCGACCGTCTTCGGGAAGGCCTGGTGCCGGAGATGTCGCTGGCGGAGAACCTGATCCTCAAAAGCCCTTCGGATCCGCCCTACGCCCGAGGGGGGGTTCTCCGCTGGCCGGAGATCTACGAACGCGCGGGGGAAGAGGCCGAGGCCTTCTCCATCAAAGCACCGGCGCTGGGTTCCAAAACCCACACCCTCTCCGGGGGCAACCAGCAGAAGGTGGTGGTGGCCAGGGAGATCAGGATCGGCACCACCCTCCTGGTGGCGGTGCAGCCAACCCGCGGTCTGGATCTGGGAGCGGCCGACTACGTCCACTCGGTCCTGCTGGAGGAGCGCCGGAAGGGAAAGGCCATCCTGCTGATCTCCACGGAGCTGACGGAGATCATGGCGCTCTCCGACCGGATCGGCGTGATCTACGAGGGACGGATCGCGGGCACCTTCGACAGGGACGACGCCGACGTCCAGACACTGGGACTGCTCATGGCGGGGATTGGGGGGAAACGCAATGGCACCACAGGATAACACCCCAGGGGAGAACGCCTCCCCCCTGCAGAAGCGTGTGAAGGCACGGGACCGCTCGATCTCCATGCTCCTCTGGCCGCTCTTCTCCGTGGCCTGCGGTCTGGCCGCCAGCGGTCTCATGATGATGCTGCTGGGGAAAAATCCGCTGGCTGTCTACGGAACACTCTTCGGCTACGCCTTCCGGGATCTCTACAACGTGGCCGACATCTTCGCCAAGGCCGCCCCGCTGATCCTCACCGGCCTCGCCTTCGGCTTCGCCTTCCGCTCCACCCTCTTCAACATCGGCGGCCAGGGGCAGTTCTACCTCGGCTGCGTGGGCGCCGCATCCTGCGCCCTGGCCTTCGGGAACCTTCCCGCCTTCCTCCTGCTCCCCCTCTGTCTGGGGGCGAGCATCCTGGCCGGCGGCGCCTGGGGCGCCTTCGTGGGCTTCGCCAAGGCCCGCTTCCAGGCCAACGAGTTTCTCGTCAGCATGATGTCCACCTACGTGGCCATCGCGGTGATGAATTTCCTCCTCCGGGGACCTCTCAAGGAGAGCAAAGGGGAATACCCGCAGACCGACGTGATCGCCGAGAGCGGCTGGATCCCCACAATGATCCCCCACACCAGGCTGCACTGGGGCTTTGTGATCGCCCTGGCTGCGGCGGTGCTGGCCTATATCGTCCTCTGGCGGACGAGCCTGGGATTCAGGATCCGCGCCGTGGGGATGAACCGGGACGCCGCCCGCTACGCCGGGGTGGACGAGAAGCGCATCTTCATCGTCGTCTTTTTTCTCAGCGGCGGCTTCGCCGGACTGGCCGGGTTCATGGAGGTCAACGGCATCCAGCACATGCTGGTGCAGGGATTCAACCCCATGCTGGGGGCCGAAGGCATCGGTATCGCCATCCTCGGCAACGCCCATCCGCTGGGCATCGTCCTCTCGGCGCTGCTCTTCGGCGCCCTCAAGGTGGGCGGCACCCTGGTGGTGCAGACATCGGCCATTCCAGCCAGTATCATCGGGATCATGGAGGGTTTCGTGATGGTCTTCGTGCTGCTCTCCTACGCGCTGCAGGACAAGCTGGCGGTACGGCGGAAAAAACGGGATATCCAGTCGCGGAAGGAGGGTGACAGCCAATGATGCTCACCGGTTTGCTGGCCCGGGCACTGCAGATGAGCACGCCGCTGATGATCGGTGCGCTGGCCGAGGTCTACGCCCAGCGCACCGGAGTGATGATCATCGCCATCGAGGGCATCTTCCTGATGGGCGCCTGGGGCGGTTTTGTCGGCGCCTACCTGTCGGGCAGCCTGCTGGCCGGCTTCGCCCTGGCCATGGCGGTGGGGACGCTCTCCGCGCTGGTCTACGCCACGCTGACCATCAAACTCAAACAGCACCAGATCGTCACGGGGACAGCCTTCAACATCTTCGCCGCGGGGGTGGCGCTCTACCTCTACCGGGTGCTCTTCGGGGTGCCGCTGCTGCCGCTCACCGTGGATCCCCTGCCCAGCCTGGCCATCCCGCTGCTGTCGGAGATCCCCGTCATCGGCAAGGCGCTCTTCGACCAGAACATCCTCACCTATCTGACCTTCCTTCTCCTTCCGGCGGGGTACTGGGTGCTCTTCAGGAGCCGGGTGGGACTCATCATCCGCTCCACCGGCGAGAACCCCGAGGCGGTGGACGCCGCAGGCATCAGTGTGGAGAAGGTGCGGTTCCTCACAACCCTCTTCGCCGGGGCGCTGGACGGACTGGCCGGCGCCTTCTACTCCCTGGGATTCCTGGGCATGTACACCAACGACATCATCGGGGGACGGGGCTGGATCGCCTTCGCCATATGCTTCCTGGGCAACTGGAACCCCCTGGGGGCGCTGCTGGGGGCCCTGGTCTTCGGCCTGGCCGACGCGACGGCCATCGTCCTGCAGACCTCGGGCGTCAAGCTCATCCCCAACGAGTTCCTCATCGCCATCCCCTATATCCTCACCATCGTCGCCACCATGGCCCGAAAGCACTTCAATGTCCCCACCAAGCTGGGGACACCCTACATCAAGGAACGAAAATAGCAGCGAGGAGGTGTCTCGATGTACGATCTGGTCATACAAGAGGGAACGGTGGTCACCCCCCAGGGGTCCTTCCAGGCTGACGTGGCCTGCAGCGATGGGCGGATCGCCGCCCTGGGGATGGACCTTCAGGGGGAGACCACCATCAATGCGGAAGGGAGGTATCTGCTGCCGGGGGTGGTCGACTCCCACACCCACATGTCGCTCCATCTGCCCGCAACCACCTCCAGCGACGACTTCCACACCGGCACAAAGGCGGCGGCCTGCGGCGGCGTGACGACGATCATCGATTTCACCGGCGGGGCGCCGGAGCGTCCTCTGGCCGAGGATATCGCCAACCGCAGGAGGGAGGCGGAGCCTGCCGTGGTGGACTACGCCTTCCACGCCGAGATGATCGGGTGGCGTGCCGGCGAGGAGGCACAGATCCGCGCGGCTGTCCGGGAGGGCGTGACCAGCTTCAAATTCTTCACCGCCTACGGCGCGTCGGGACGCCGCTCCGACAACGGGGTGCTCTACCACGCCATGAAGGAGATCGCCGACCTGGACGCCCTGGCAGTGGTCCACGCCGAGGACGACGCCATCATCGCGTCGCTGGAAGGGGCGCTCTCCGAAGAGGGGAAAGGCCGGATGGAAGCGCTGGCGGACACCAGACCGGATTTCTGCGAGGCCTCGGCGATCGGCCAGGTGGCCTTTCTGGCGGAACTCACCGGGGCCCGTACCCATATCGTCCACGTCAGCTCCGGTCTCGGCGCCGAACAGGTCATGGCGGCCCGGGAACGGGGTGCGCCGGTCACCGGCGAGACCTGCCCGCAGTACCTCCTGCTCACCGAGGAATGCTACCGCCGGCCCAGGGGGCACCGCTACGCCGCGAGCCCGGCCCTGCGGACACCGGTGGACCAGGAGGATCTCTGGGAATCCCTCCGTGAGGGGATCCTCCAGACGGTGGTCACCGACCACTGTCCTTTCACCAACGCCCAGAAAGAGTGGAAAGGGGACTTCCGCAAGCTCCCCTACGGGCTGCCGGGGGTGGAGACACTGCTCCCCCTGGTCTATTCCGAGGGGGTCACCACAGGCCGCATCACCTTGGAACAGATGACGGCGCTGCTTTCCGCCAATACGGCGCGGATCTTCGGTCTCTCCCCGCGCAAGGGCGCCATCCAGCCCGGTTCCGACGCCGATCTGGTCATCTTCGACCCCCGGGCCGCCTGGACGGTGACCGCCGACAGCCTCCACATGCACACCGACTTCTCCCCCTACGAAGGACATCGGGTACAAGGCGCCGTGGAGACCACCATCTCACGCGGGGAGGTCATCTACAGCGACGGCAGCTGCATCGCCGAACGGGGCAGGGGGAGGTTTCTGCACCGACGGTAACGGCAGCACCCTCAACGGACACTGCGCCGACAGTGCCATTGGGATACCAAGCGCCCGGCCCCATGCACGGAGCCGGGCGCGTCTTTTCTCACTGTGCCGTACACGTACCGACCTAGTAGAGATGGCAGGCCACGAGATGACCCTCGGTGACCTCGCGGGCCGCCGGCTTCTCCTGTTTGCAGCGTTCCATGACGTGGGGGCAGCGGGGATGGAAACGGCAGCCCGGCGGCGGCGTGACCAGATCGGGCACCGTCCCGGGGATCCCCTCCAGCTCGGTGCGTTCATCCGACGGGATGGCCTGCATCAGCCCCTGGGTGTAGGGATGCTGGGGGTTGAAGACCACCTCGCGCACCGTCCCCACCTCGGCGATATCGCCGGCGTACATGACGCCGACCCGATCGCAGGTCTCGGCGATCACCGACATATCGTGGGTGATCAGGAGCACGCTGGAATGCTTCCTCTGCACCAGCTCCCGCAAAAGGATCAGCACCTGGGCCTGCACGGAGACATCCAGGGCCGTGGTCGGCTCGTCGGCGATCAGCAGAGGCGGCTCCGAGGAGAGCATGAGCGCGATCATCACACGCTGTGCCATGCCGCCGGAGAGCTGATGGGGGTAGTAGCGGGCCACCTTCTCCGGCTCGGGGATGTTCACCTCGGCCAGCCTGTCAACAGCTGCCTTCCGCGCCTCATTCCTGCCCATGCTGTGGGAAAGCACCTCGGCGATCTGCTCCCGGATGCGCATCACCGGATTGAGGGCCGCGATGGGATGCTGCATGATCATGGTGATCTCCCGACCCCGGATGGTGTCGCGCACCCTCTTTTTGTCCATGGAGAGCAGATCTTCGCCCTTGTAGAAGATCCTTCCTCCCTCGATCCGCCCGGGATTGCGGACCAAATCGAGGATCGCCGAGGCGGTGACGCTCTTGCCGCACCCCGTCTCCCCGACAAGTCCGAAAAACTCCCCCTCCTTGATCTGGAGGTTGACCCCGTTGATGGCACGCACGATCCCGCGGTAGGTATGGAAGTTGACGTAGAGGTCCTGGATATCAATCAGCGTATCGGCCATTAGTCTCCCCTTCTCAGATGCGGGTCAGAGATGTCACGGATTCCGTCCCCCAGAAGGTTGAAACCGAAGACAGTCACGAGGATGGCAAGCCCCGGGAAGGTGGGCACCCACCACTGGTTCACGAGGAAATCCCGCCCGGTACTCACCATGAGGCCCCACTCCGGCGTCGGCGCCTGGGCTCCCAGACCGATGAAACTCATCCCGGCGGCGATGCGGATGACGTTGCCCATGTCCAGCGTCGCCCGGACGATGGTCGTGGACGAACAGAGCGGCAGGATGTAGGAGAAGAGGATCTTCCACTTGGGCGTCCCCACGGAACGTTCGGCCTCGATGAAGGTGCGCTCCTTGATGCTCAGCGTTTCGCCGCGGGCGAGACGGGCGTAGGTGGGCCAGAGGGTCACCGCGATGGCGATCATCGTGTTGACCAGACTGGGGCCGAGGGCCGCCCCGATGGCCATGGCCAGCACCAGGCGCGGGAAGGCCATGAAGGTATCGGCGAGCCGCATGATCACCTCGTCGAGCCAGCCGCCGAAGTAGCCCGCCACAATCCCCAGCAGGACACCCAGCGGCAGATCGATGAGCAGGACGATGATCATGATCTTCAGCGCAAGGCTCGTTCCGTAGAGCACCCGGGTGAGGATGTCGCGCCCCAGTTCGTCGGTACCCATCCAGTGGGCTCCCGACGGGGCCTGCAACCTGTTGCCGAGACTCATCTCGACGGGGTCGTAGGGAGCGATGAAGGGGGCGATCAGGGCCACCACAACCAGCCCCAGAACGATGGCGAGTCCCGCAATGGTCAGCTTGCTCTTCCTGACGGCGAAGAGGATCTCCCGTATCTGCGAGAATTCCGACGCATGCCGCTGTTTCCAGTTTGAGAATCCTTCTCGAATCGTACTCATGGGCATCCCCTAATATCTCACTCTCGGGTCCAGGAAGCCGTACAGCAGATCCACGATGAGATTACTTGTGGCGTAGCAGACGGCGATCAGCGTTACCGAACCGACAACGGCGTTGAGGTCCAGGGCGAGGAAGGCGTTCACCGAGTACCGGCCCAGGCCGGGATAGCCAAAGACCGTCTCCGTCAGCACCGAGCCCTCCAGCATGAACCCCACGGAGATTCCGATCATGGTGATCACCGTGATCGAGGCGTTCTTGAAGGCATGGCGGAGGATCACCGTCCGTTCCGGCAGCCCCTTGACGCGGGCCGTGCGGACATACTCCTCGTTGAGGATCTCCAGCATGGAGGAACGGGTCACCCGCCCGATGTAGGCCGTCTGGATCCATCCCAGCACCAGCGCAGGCCCCAGAAGATGATAGAGGGCGTTCCAGAATTTCCCGAACTGTCCGGCAATCAGGCTGTCGATGGTGTACATACCGGTGACGGTAGGTGGGGGCGCCATGGTGATATCCAGCCTCCCCCCCGCCGGGAGCAGCTGGAGATGATAGAAAAAGACCAGAATGATCAGAAGCCCCAGCCAGAACGCGGGCATGGAGATCCCCACCAGGGAGAAGATTCGGCTCAACGTGTCGGGCCACCTGTTCCGTTTCACCGCTGCGATGATCCCCAGGGTGATCCCGAGGAGTATGGCAATGATCATGGCGAAGGCGACCAGCTCAAAGGTGGCGGGGAAATATTTCTTCAGGTCCGTGGTAACCGGATTGTTCGTGCGCAGCGCCACCCCCAGATCGAGGGTCGCCACCCCCTTGAGCGTCTGAAAGTACTGCTGGTGCAGGGGGAGATGCAACCCCAGCATACGCTCTGTCTTCTCCACCAGCTCCTGCGGGGCGTTCTCGCCGAGGATGGCCCCCACCGGATCCGCCGGAACGATGTGGGAGATGATGAAGGTGACCGTCACCACCCCGAAGATAACAACAAAAAAGAGTGCCAATCTTTTCAGTACAAACCGACCAAAACTCATTCGTCATTCCTCGCACGTATCAGGATTCTCGGAATGCGGCTTACCCGGGGAAAGCACAACCGGACATCACCCCAGCCCCACTGTATTCCCGGTGGCGGATCACCTCCGCCACCGGGCTCTTCACTCCCGTGCAGGCCGTGTCTACTTGTCGAGCTCCACGATCTGCAGCGGCGTCTCGGTCAACGGATTGAGATGGAAGTTCTTCACGGCATCGCTGAGACCGATCTGCCCCGAGAACTGATAGAGGATCTCAAAGACGCCCTCGTCCAGCCACTTCTTCTGGATCTCTTCGTAGAGGGCCGCGCGCTTCTCGGTATCCTGGATAAACTGCGCGTCCTCGACCATCTGCGTCAGTTCGGGATTGGCGTAGCCGTTCCGCCAGGCAAGCTGTTTGATCTTCGCATCGTCACCGGTGGTCCGGCAGTGGGCGAAGGGCTTGGCCATGGCGTCGGGGTCGCCGTAGTCGGCACCCCAGCGGGCGATGACCACTTCAAGACCCTGCTTCCGATACTTGCCGAGCAGTGTGGTGTAGGCCATGGTCTGCAGGTTGGTCTTGATCCCTACGGCGTCGAGGTTCGCCTTGGCCACGGTGCCGGCGGTGGCGAGGAATTCCGGTACCGTCAGGTCGATCTCGATCCCGTCGGGATAGCCGGCCTCCGCAAGGAGTTCCCTGGCCCGCTCGGGATTGTGGGGGAAGGGATCACCGGCGTAGTGAGCGAACATCCCCTTGGGGATAAAGGAGTGCAGCTCACTCACGCCGCCGCCGATCGCCTGTACCATGCCTGCGGTGTCGATGGCGGACTTGACGGCCTGCCGCACCTTCACGTTGTCCAAAGGCTCCTTGGTGGCGTTCATGGCGAGATAGATCTGTTTGAACATGGGCGTGACGGTCGTGCGGAGGCCTTCGGCCTGCTCAACCTCGGGGATCTGATCGTACTCGAGGTTCCAGGCGATGTCGATCTTGCCGCGTTTCAGCTGCAGCAGCTGGCTTGAGGATTCGGGGATATCCACCATCACGATGCGGTCGATCTTGGGCTGCTCGCCCCAGTAGTGGGGGTTCGCCTTCAGGACGATCCGCTCGTTCCTCGACCAGCTGTCCAGCACGTAGGGACCGCTTCCGGCGGAGGTCCTGTCCAGATAGGCACTGCCAAAGTCGCCGTCTTCTTCGTGTTCCTGCCAGGCGGACATCTCCACAACGCCGGAGACGTAGGTCATGCAGGACATGACCAGCTGCGGCGAGTAGGGCTCGTCCATCTCCACCTTGATCGTGTTGCCTTCGGCGCTGATGTCGTCCTCTCCAACACCGAACTGGGTGAGGATCCAGGAGGGACTGGCACCCATGGCGACGACCCGCTTCAGGGAATAGACAACATCCTCCGCCTCCAGGGGATGGCCGTTGGAGAACTTGACCCCTTCACGGAGCTGGAACTTCAGGGTCTTCCCGTCCACATTCCAGTCCGTCGCCAGGCAGGGTTCGATCTCGCTGGCGGAACCGGGTTTGAACTTCACCAGACTGTCATAGATGTTGTTGAGCATCCAGTGCCCTTCAACCTCGTAGCATGCCGCCGGATCGAGCGTCACGATGGTTCCGGTGTTCATCCCGATCACCAGCGTCTTCTCCGCGGAAGCGACACCGGCGGCCGCCATGACCACCATCACACTGAACAGACTCAGCACCAATAACCGTTTCCAACGCTGCATCCTACCAACCTCCCTTAGGTATGTGTTGGATGTGTTCCGGACGCGCGGAACCGCTCCGCCGCCCCATGGCAACCCCACCACTCCCGGCCGGTACGCATTTCCGCCGATAGGTTGCTTTTGCACGGCACCTGCGTACCCGACACGGGTAGCGATGGAATCACTCGACACTGACGCAGGGACACTGCGCCAGAAACTCGCGTTCGTAATCGGCACCGTGGCCGGGCGTGTCCGGCAGCGTGATCGTGCCGCCCTCGTAGACCGCCCCGTCTGTCACCGGATCGACATTCATGTTGCGGTGGCCGTCGAGATCGGCAAAGCGGATGTTGGGCCTGGCCGACATCAGATGGGCCGCCGCCGTCAGAGGAAGCCGGGATTCGGTCATACAGCCCACCATGCAGGTCATGCCGCAGGCCTCGGCGATGGCGTTCACCTGCAGGGCATGGTGGATACCGCCCGTTTTGGCCAGTTTGATATTGAGGTAGTCGCAGCAGCCCCGGGATGCCAGCTTGAAGGCGTCATGATGGCCGAAGACCGCCTCGTCGGCCATGACCGGTATGGATGTCCGCTCCCGGAGCCGCCGCAGCCCTTCGAAATCCCAATGGGCCAGCGGCTGCTCGCAGTACTGGATCCTCAGCGGCTCCATGGCCTGCAAAATACGGACGGCCGTCTTGAAGTCCCACCCCTGGTTGGCATCCAGACGGATCGCCACATCAGGACCGACAGCCTCCCGCACCTGTTCAACCCGGTAGAGGTCCTCGTCCAGGGTGCGTCCGAGCTTCACTTTGATAGCGTCAAAGCCTTCTTTTTTGTATTCCAGCGCCTTCGCCGCCATCTCCTCCGGGGGGGCGAGGCTCACGGTGTTGTCGGTCACCACGGTACGCTTCGGCCCACCGAGCAGGGCATAGAGCGGCATGCCGGCGATCTTCCCCAGCAAGTCGTAGAGAGCGATATCGAAGGCGCTTTTGAGTGCGCTGTTCCCGTGAAGCGCCCTATCGAGGGTGCGGACCGCGCCCTCGATATCCCAGGCGGCACGGCCCAGCAGTCGCGGGGCGATCTCCTCGCCCACAGCCACCGCGCCGCACTGGGTCTCCCCCGTCACCGGGGGATTGGGGCGCGCCTCGCCCGTCCCGTACAGGCCGTCTTCGGCGTAGATACGGGCAATGATGTTGTGGGCACAGCTGATCTCGGCCAGTGAGGTCCGGAAGGGTTCCAAAAGCCCGAAATCAGCCTTGTACAGTTCGATCCCGGTGATCCGATTCTGCTTCATCTGCATCCTCTCCCGACATAGGCAAGCACACTATAAACAAGCCGCTCAGTGGAGGTGACAGGCCACGCAGTGGCCGTCGCCCAGGTCTTTCAGCTCGGGACGTTCCGTTTCACAGATAGAACCGATTTTTTTGAAACAACGGGTATGGAAGGGGCACCCCTTCGGGGGATCGATGGGGCTGGGGATCTCGCCCTGGAGAATGATCTTGCCGCCACGTTTGTCGGGATCCAGCTTCGGCGTCACCGACATGAGCGCTTCGGTATAGGGGTGGAGGGGGTGCCGGAAGATCGCTTCGGTCCTGCCGATCTCCATGATCCGGCCGAGGTAGAGGATGGCGAGCTTTTCGGTGAAGAGTCTGACCACAGAGAGGTCGTGGGTGATGAAGAGATAGGTGAGATCCAGCTCGTCCCGGAGACGCTTCAGCAGTTTCAGCACCTCTGCCTGCACCGAGACGTCCAGCGATGACGTGGGCTCGTCGAGCACCACCAGTTCCGGATCCAGGATCAGGGCCCTGGCGATGGCCACTCGCTGCCGCTGCCCTCCGGAAAGCTCGTGGGGATAGCGATAGAGGTGCTGTTCGTTCATCCCCACCAGGGAGAGAAAATCCCCGACCCGTTCGATCATCTCCTGCTCGTTGGCGACCAGGCCGTGGGTGCGGAGCCCCTGACCGACGATATCCTTGATCTTCTTTCTCGGATGGAGCGACGCGTAGGGATCCTGGAAGACGATCTGCAGCTTGCGCCGCAGCCGTTTTTCGTGTCCGAGATCGAGGCCGGTGATGTCCTGTCCGTCATAGGATATCGTGCCGGATGACGCATCGAGCAGCTTCAGGATCACCCGACCCAGGGTGGTCTTGCCCGAACCCGATTCCCCGGCGATGCCGAAGATGTCGCCCCGGTTGACATTCATGGTGACCGCGTCAACGGCCTTGACGGTTCTGTGTGCATCAAGCGGAAAGTGTTTCGACAGCCTTTCGAGTTCCAGCAACGTACCCACGAGTCAATCCACCCTTATCATTCGCTTTTTCAGGCCTCGTCGGCGGAACCGCTGTCCGGGGGCCTCCACCCACCTTCCAGCGGTATGCCGCACTGCCGGCACAGGAGTTGGCGCTCCCTCTCAACAAAGAGTTTAAATCAACTGTACCTACTTTGCGGTTCATCGTCAAGTGATCAAATCCTCTCCTCCCTTACACCACACCTACCTCTTTTCCGGAATGAAGGATACAGCCACACTGCGCCAAGGGGATGCCGGTTTTGTAAACCAAAACATAACAGACGTTTACGCAATGCCGGGACACCCAGACGGGGCAGCACGTTTCGGAAGGTTTTCTCAGAAGGGACGCAGAAACCAGATCACCAGCACCACCAGAGGCAGGAGGGCGACCAGGGCAACAAGCCAGAAGTGCTGCTCAATCCTGGCGATCAGGCTCTCCTCCGGAGCCGAAGTGGTGTCCGGGCGAACCTTGAGATTCGTCTCCGCCTCCGCATAGGCGTCTCGTTCCCCCGGAAGCTGCAGTGCAAGATGATACCCCTCTTCCCCGCTCTCAACGGAGACCACCGTGGCCGTGAGCTTCCCGTCGAAATCGGGATCCTTTCCGGCCAAGGTCTGGAAGAGCGGGCTGGTTTCCGGAAGGGTGACGACAATGCCGTCGCCCTTCCGGAGCGTGTTGAGCATCCTGCCGTTCAACGGGTCCATCACGAGATGGCACTCCTCCCCCTGCTTTCCTTCCTGCTCCCCGGAAACAGGGGGGCCGGCGGGTTCCTCCCTGTTCTGCGCGATGATCGCTTCGAACCGGCGGAAATCCAGCCGTTCCAGTCGGAACTGGACGGTGGCGTGGAGCTCCGGAAACTGGCTCCGGACAATGCCGCCGATCTCCTTTTCCAGTGTCCGTTGCGCCTCCTGTTCGTCGGCCAGGACGAGGCGGTCCACCCGCCAGGGCGTCACCCTGTTCCGCCA
Organism: Synergistales bacterium; assembly: GCA_021736445.1. Lineage (NCBI taxonomy): Bacteria > Thermotogati > Synergistota > Synergistia > Synergistales > Synergistales bacterium. The sequence continues at coordinate 33,233 of JAIPGA010000005.1, forward strand.
GATGGGTTCCATGGTCTCTTCGATATAGCTCGCCTTGCTGTCCTGTTCTTTTCCTTCGCCTTCCCCGCCTTCACCCCGATCCCCGCCGCTCTCCGCGGCGGATGCGCCCTGCTCCGCCAGGAGTGTTTCAAGGGCCGCCACAAAGGACTCGGGACCGACGAAGGCCCCGGAGGGATCGGCAATCCCGGCGGGATGCTCCTCGAAGCCTGCAAGGACAACCTGCCGCAAATACAGAACCTGTTTCCCTTCGCTGATGTAGGCAAAGAGATAGATGAAATTGTTCCTGTCCTTGCGGCCCCGCAGGACGACACTGCCGTAGACGATATTGCTGGGCCGTGCTCTCTCATTCTCCCCGGACATCTCCACATTCCACCTCCCCGACAGTGGACAAACCGTCGTGTTCCCCCTTCCCGGGCTGCAAACCCTCCCGGAAGTGCCGAAAAAAAGAGACCCCGCTCTCTCGCGAGGTCCCGTCACTGCATGGTACCGGTACAGCCGATATCCTACCCCGGCTCCTCGCCGAACACGGGAACCTCCCCACAGGGCTCCCCCCTGGAACGCTGCGAAAGGAGCTCTTCAAGACGATCAAAGGAAGCCCGGAGCACCTCCAGGGCGTCATCGATAGACTCCGTCCGGACCACCACCGGCTGGTAGGTCGACACGGCAGCCATACGCCGGAAGTTGGGACTCACCTGCCGCGCCAGGAGCAGATCGGCGTCCTCCACCAGCGAGAGAACCGCCTGCATCTTATTCCCCGCTCCGTGATCCATCTCCCGGACCGTATTCTCCCGCTGTCCACAGGGCTTCGGCGGAGCATCGCTGAAGATATCATACAGCAAGAACAACGGCGTGTCTCCAAGATGACAGTCGGCGATACACCGGCCATCCTCGGAACCAGCAACAACACGGAAACATCTCATGGAACCCCTCCTTGAACAGATCCTTCGGACTTGGCGGCCATCCTCTCCCTTTGGTAGGGAGAGATAGGCTCCCAGGTATGTAGGATACCGTTACGGAGATTGGTTCTCAACACCTCGCTTCAAGAAAAGGGGGTAGAGTACAATAGGGAGAATGCTGTACAACTGGAGGGCATCCATGTCTGACGGACTCGGCACCTGGCTTCAGTCATGCCGGACACCCACCGCTCGAAAAATCGCCGATGTCCCCTGCAGGGTTCTGGTGACGGGAAGCAGGGGGAAGAGCAGCGTGACCCGTCTCATCCACGCCGGCCTCTCGGCGGAGGTGTCCGGCTTTGCACGGATCACCGGGGTTCTGCCCAGGGAGATCGCACCTGACGGTTCCATGTCGCTCATCCTGCGTCACGGGCCGGCCCATGTCGCCGAGATGCGCTGGTGGCTCCGCAGCCTCCCTGCCCGGACGGAGGGGATCGTGCTGGAAAACAGCGCGGTCAGTCCGGAGCTCCAGCCGTTGGCGTCACGCTGGCTCGCCCCGCACATCGTCGTGATGACATCACTCCGGGCCGACCACCCCGAACAGTGGGGACCCTCCATCCGTGGGGCGCTCCATGCTGTCGCGGCAGGCATACCGGAGGGCGCCACGGTGGTGCTCCAGGGCGACGATGCAGACCGCAGGGAGGTGCGTCGACTGCTGGAGACCGGGAAATCCTGCCGGCTTCTGCCCGCCTCCGCCGCAACGGAAGACCACCGCTCGAAAAACCGCGCCCTCGCCGAGACCGCCTGCAGTGTTCTGGGTTTCCGTTCTTCGGCCGCAACCGCCGCAATAGGGGGGCTCCCTCCCGATTTCGGCGACTTCCAGATCTTCCGCAGCAAGACCACGGAGCTCGCCGGCGCCTTCACGGCCAACGATCCGGAGAGCACGGAGCTGCTCTTTACATCCCTGGGGTGGCCGCCCGGGGAGACCACGGTGCTCTACAACCACCGCACCGACCGCCCGCAGCGGTGGCGGCAGTTCAAACCCTGGCTCGCGGGGAGGCCCTGGCAGAGGGTGCTGGTCACCGGCGACCGCCCTTTCCGTTCCGGCAAGGTGGGGACCTTCGTCCGCTGCCGCGACGCCGGGGAGCTGGACCGCTGCATCCGCGGCCTTCCCCGCGTCTTCGGCTGCGGCAACATCGCCGGCGCCCCCCTGCACTGGCTTCTGGACCGGTATCCCGGGGCTCTCTCCGCGGAAGGGAGGCGCAACCTATGAGCCCCTACGAAGCGGCGACCATCGGGATCGGCATCGCTCTGGGGATGTTCTACTACGCCCGAACGGGATGGGGGTGCGGCGGGATCATCACACCGGGGTTCCTGGCCCTCTCTCTCAACGCTCCCTCGACACTGCTGCTCTCGCTGGGGGTGGCCGCGGCCGTGGCGTTGCTCCTCCGCGGGGCGGTCCGGGTCCTGGGTGTCTTCGGCCGCCAACGGATGGCTCTGGCCCTCCTGCTGGCGCTGCTGCTTCGTCTCGGCCTCTCGCTGCACTGGGCGGCCGATTCGCTCTGGCTCGGCTGGGTCATCCCCGGGTTGATCGCCGCCGATCTGGAACGTCAGGGACCGGTGCACACCATCGCCGCCGCCTCGGCCACGGCGGGAGCAACCGCCATGATCACCGCAGTCGGGGGGTGGCTCCTGTGGCCGTAAAGCACCCACTGCCGAACAAAAAAGCCAGGTCAACAGGATGGCTTCTGCTGCTGGGCATCCTGCTGCCACTCCTCTGGTACGGGGGGAGTATCGGTTTCCTCGACAACGAAGAGCAGCGGCTCTGGGAACGGGTGCGCAGGGCGGAGCGATTCCTCCATCAGTGGCGCCGGGAGCAAGGCTGCGGGGCTTCGGAGGAGGCCGACCCATGGAAACTGGGCCTGATCGGCTACGAATGGAGCCCCCTGACAACCACCCTGGGCAGCCTGCCGGCCAAGCGCACCGCCTGCCACCCTTCCTGGGCCGTCAGCTCCCTGGAGTGGTTCGACCGCCTCCAGCTCGCCGAGGGCGACCGAATCGCCATTCTCAGCTCCTCCTCCTTCCCGGGATTGCTGCTCAACCTCCTGGCGGCCGCGGAATCCCGAAACCTGGAGATCCTGCTCATCCTGTCGCTGGGGGCCTCCACCTGGGGCGCCAATGTGCCGGAGTGCCCCTGGCCGACTCTGGCGGAGACGCTCCGGCGACAGGGACTGCTCCACACAAAAGCCCAATGGCTGACACCGGGAGGGGGTGGGGAACACGGAGGCGGGGTCCCCCCGGAAGGGATGGCGCTGATGCGGGAAACGGCCCGGCTCACCGACATCCCCCTGATCGTCGGAGACGATCTCCAGTCGGTGATCCGCTGGAAGATGGAGCGCCTCGCCACATTCCGGCCGGATCTGGTGGTCTCCATCGGGGGCTCCCACGCCAATATGGGGAGCGACGAGGCGGTTCTCCAGCTGCCCGGGGGACTCCTCCGTCCCGAAATGCAGGACAATGCGGGAAACGGCGTGATCGGCAAGGCACTCGGTGAGGGAGTCCCGGTTCTCCATCTCCTGAATCTGGAGGGATTGGCGCGGAAACGCGGCATCCCCTGCAACGCCCCACCGGCGCCCTTCCATATCGACAGGAGGTCCATGATGCTCTTTCTGCCCGGCATCGCCCTCTTTTTCACGATCCTCCTGCGACACAGACGCTGGGAAAAGGTATAATGCCCCCGACAACCATGAGCCTGAAAGGAGCCCCACTATGTATTTCTACACAGGCGGCCTGGGTTGCCTCGCCGCACTGATCATCGGCATTCTGCTGTTTTCCGGATTCTTCCTGCTGGGGATCATCCTCCTCCCCTTCCTCCTGGTCTTCGGTGTGGTGCTCTGGATCGTCGGACGGTTCAGGCAGCCGCAACAGCGGCACGACGGGCGCAGCCGGAGCGAGGATACGGAAGCACGCCGGCACCAGATAGAGCAGGAGGTCGTCGAAGCGGAGTGGCGGGAAACCGATCATTCCGACGACAAACGCGGCGACGGCAGCGACGAATCCCCGGGAGGCCCCTAGCTCCCCTCCTTTCCGCCCATCTCCCCCATACGGCGGCAGAACAGGGCCAGGGAGCGGTTGTGCTCCCTGGCCCTGTTGATATCCCAGTGCAAGAGCACGGATTTGATGAAATCCCGTTCCTTCGTCAGAAAGGAACGTCTCCGCTCCCGCACCGCCCTGTGGAAATGATGCAGAAAGACGGCCTTGGGATCCTCGATCCCGTCGGTAGGCGACATCCCTCTGAAGGAAAGCCCGCTGGCCCTGGTCACCGCCTCGCTGTCGGCCAGCAGCCAGGCCTCCAGGGTCCGGACTACCGGCACGACCTCGATGCCCGAACGGCGCAGCCTCCCCAGGTCGCTGCGCTGCCGCGACCCCTCGAGATCGCCGGCATCGACCAAGATCGCCACCACCCCCTCCCGTCGCTCGCCAAAACGCGCGGCACGGCGGGGGGCACGCTGCAGAAGCCGGTTGACGCCCCCTTCCGCACGGACACGAAGCCTCCATCCCTGCCCGGCGAGGAACGGTCTGATCCGCTCCAGCAGGGCCGCATCGGCCGGTCCCTCACAGAGAACAAGGAGATCCCGTCCGCCGGCGGCGGAGGCGGCGCCGCTCATCGCTCCAGCTGGAGATGTTCTTTCAGGAAGCGCTCCACGGCCCTGTAGAGATCAAAGCGGTTCTCCTGGTTGGAGAAGCCGTGGCCCTCGTTTTCCTTCACCATGTACTCCACCTCGATCCCCTTCTCCCGGAGCGCCTCGACCATCATGTCCGACTCCTTCTTGACCACCCTCGGGTCGTTGGCACCCTGGGCGATCAGCAGAGGATCCTCGATCTCCCCGGCGTGGAAGACCGGCGACACCTTCCGGAAGAGGTCGGCATCCTCCTCCGGGTGGCCGATGGTCACGTACATACGCTCCTTCATGGGTTCCCAGTAGGGCGGGATGGATTCGAAGAGCGTGAAGAGATCGGTAACCCCTACGTAGTCGATCCCGCAGGCGTAGAGCCCGGGTGTTTTGATCAGTCCCATGAGGGTGGCGTAGCCGCCGTAGGAGGCGCCGAAGATGGCGATCCGTTCGGGATCGGCGATCCCCCGATCGATGAGCCACCGCACCCCGTCGGTGATGTCGTCCTGCTGCTTCCGCCCCCACTGTTTGAAGCCGGCCTTCCAGAAGTCCTTCCCGTAGCCGGTGGAGACCCGGAAATTCATCTGGAGCACCGCCATCCCCCGGTTGGCCAGAAACTGCACCAGCGGATCGTAGCCCCAGTGATCCCGCGCTTCGGGACCGCCGTGGGGATGGACAAGCACCGGGAGATCCTTCTCCTCCCGGCCCGCCGGCAGCGTCAGGTAGCCGTGGATCTCCAGACCGTCCCGGGCGGTGTAGGTGATGGGGCGCTTCTCCGCCAGATGGTCTTCGTCGAGCCAGGCGTAGAGATCGGCCACCAGCGAGAACTCGCCGGGCTTGTCTCTGTCAAAAAAGTAGAGCTTGCCGGGCATCCGGTCGCTGGTGACGGAGATGATCATCTTCCGCTCATCCCGGCTGGAACTGGAGATCCCCACCGCGTAGCCCGGGAACCGCTTCCTGAGCATGGCGAAGAAATCCCCGGCCTGCTCGTCGAAGAAGTGGCGGTGCAGCCTGTCGGTGTAGTAGGTGACGCCGAGCAGGGTGTTTCGGGCGTCAGACCAGATGATCCCCCCCAGATCGACCTCCGGATGGGCGTAGAGCATCTCCTCGAACTCCCGTTCCGCCGGATCGTAACGGTAGAGCGCCAGGGTGTCCCGATCCAGATTGGAGAGCATGTAGAGCTTGTCGTTGTCCGCCGTAAAGCCCGCCGGGATCACCTTGTCGGTGAAGGAGTGGGTCATCAGCTCCTCCCAGTCGGCCCCCTCGGAAGGCCGGTAGAGCAGTGTGGTCTCCAGTCCTTCCGTTTTGACAGCCAGACGGAGCCGCCCTTCGTGGTCTGTGCCCCAGCCGGTGATGCTGCCGGGATTCTCGGCGATCATCTCCAGCTCGCCATTGTCGATGTTCAGCCGGTAGACATCGAAGACCCTCCGGTCCCGTCTGTTCATGTCGATCAGGACATGGTCGGGATCGTCCTCGAGGATATCCACAAGCCCGGCGCGGACATCCTCGAAGGGCGTGAGACACTGGTACCCGTCGCCGTCGAGGCCCACGGAATAGACCCGGTAGTTCTCGTCGCCGCCTGTATCCTGGAGGTAGATGACCTTCTCGCTGTTTCCCCAGCCGAAGGCGCGGATATCCCGGGCTTCGGAATCGGTGATCCGCACCGGCTCCGCCTCGGACCCGATCGGCCGGACGAAGATGTTCAGCCGATCATGCCAGGGCATGAGAAAGGCGTAGTGCTTCCCGTCGGGGGAGATCCGGAACGAGGCCTTCTCCGGATTGCGGAAGAAATCCTCCATGGGGATCCTGGGGGGGACGGCCCTTTCGGCCTCCGCCGCCTCCGCCGGCCGGAGAGGCATCACGGCAAGGAGAAATGCCCCAAAGACGATCATCAACAAAAGACCTCGCAGTAGAATATGCATACTCTTCCTCCTCATTCCATAGGTTCGCTTCCGCACATGATACCACGGCTGCAGGGTGCGGCCGTGGTATCCGGGAGACGGACGGGGTCCGCCCCCCAGGCACGTGGAGCGGATCGTTTCTGTCCTCTCTCCCGGTATACAGCGCATGCAATATTTTAGTGTGTACAACACAGTGGAGAGTAATGGTATCCTATTCCCGCATAGCGCGCATACCACCACCACTATCCCGGGTCCTCCGTCACCGGGAGGGAGGAGCATTGATGAAAAGGTACGAAGCCGACGAGGTGGACATACAGATCCTTTCGGAACTGCGGAAGGACAGCCGCATTACGCTCCGGCGACTGGCGGAAACGGTCAATCTCTCCGCTCCAACTGCCCGGGCCCGTCTGCAGAACCTGGAGATCACCGGGATCATCAAACGGTACACGGTCATTGTGGACTATGAGAGGCTGGGGTATCCGATCCAGGCCTTTGTCCTGCTGCAGGGGGTTCGCAGGAGCATCGACCACAACGAACTCCTGGCGTGTTTCGAGACCACCCCGGAGATCATCCACTGGTACGGCCTGGCCGGCGGGAAGGACTATCTGCTCTTTCTCATCGCCGATTCCTCACAGGCGCTGAAGGAGCATCTGATCACACTGCGGGAGCTCGGCGCCACCTCCACCTTTGTCGCACTGGACGGCACCTTCGGCAGCGGATTCCCCACAAAACCGCGCCGGCCCTGGGAGGAGGAACCGCCTGCGGGATATCGGATAGATGACGAGGATCAGGATCACTCCGAGGGCGACGGCTCGCCGAGGTAGAAGAAAAAGGCCGCCCCTTCACCGGCTTCTCCCTCTGCCCACACCCTGCCCCCGTGGCGCGTGACGATGCGCTGCACTGTGGCGAGTCCGATCCCGTCGCCGGGGAACTGACGTGGGCTGTGGAGGCGCTGGAAGGGCTGGAAGAGTTTGTGGGCCTGTTCCCCGTCGAATCCCGCCCCGTTGTCGCGGACGTAGTACACACTCCGTCCTTCCTGTCGCTCGACGCCACACTCCACATGGGGCGCACGGACACCTCGGGTGAACTTCCAGGCGTTCCCGAGGAGGTTCTCGTAGAGGACCCTGAGCAACCCGTGGTCTCCGAAGGCCGTCATCCCAGGCTGGACCGCAATCCCCACCTCCCGCTCGGGTTCCGCGCTACGCAGTGTCTCCGCAACCCCCTCGATAAGCGACGAGAGATCCACCTGCTGCCGCTCCATCTCGCTGCGGCTCAATCGAGACAGCATGAGCAGACTGGAGATCAGATGCTCCATACGTTCCACGCCCTCCCGAATGCGGCGCAGGAAGTGCTCCCCCCGCTGGTCCAGGCGGGAACCGTACTCCCTTTCCAGAAAGGAACCGAACCCGCCGATGCTGCGCAGGGGCGCCCGCAGGTCGTGGGAGACAGCGTAGACAAAGGCCTCCAGCTCGCCGTTGGTCGTCTCGAGCGCCGCGGTCCGCTCCTCCACCAGCTGCTCCAGCCGTTCCCGGTAGCTCGCCAGCTCCGTCTCGGCGGCCTGCCGCTGCCGCTCCTGCTCCCGGCTGTAGAGGGCGAAGGCGAGGTCGCCGGCCAGTTCGGCCACCAGGTTGTGTTCCTCGCTGTCGTTTTTCAGCTGGGGCGGCAGCGAGAGACCGAGGACCCCGAAACGCCTGTCCCGGTGCTCCAGGGGTGCGGCGATGTCACAGCAATGGAGACCGTCGCCGTCATGGGCGGAGTCGCGACAGCTCATCCGCTCCAGGGGCACCACCCCATCCCGAGAGGCCGCAGGGGCTCCCTCCAGACAGGACAGCAGCCATGCACCCATGCCCTCGTCAACGGAGGAACCTGTTTCATCGGAGACATCCGAGCCGGCGACCGCCTGCACCCCGCCGTCATGGCCACCCAAAACCAGCACAGCCCGCAGATAGCCGCCGTTTTCCGTGAGCAGCCGGACGGAACGGCGGATCAACCGCGATACGTCATGCTCCTTGGTGCTGAGCTGATTCACGTTCCGGATCGCCGCCAGCACCCTGTTGAGATGATGCACCCTCGCTTCCAGAAAGAGACGATGGCGGATATTGCCATCCAGGACTGCAGCGGCGATCAGCGGAACGATGAAATAGAGGTTCCGCATGAAGAGCTCCCGGTGGCTCACCTGGAGCACCGCCACCTCCCAGAAGGTCTGCCCCGGGACAGCGAAAAAGAGATGGTCCACCAGGGCATCCAGCCCCCAGAGCAGCACGCCGATGAGGATGGCGGCGCTGTAGAGCACGCCGATCTCCTTCTCGCCCACCCGGCGCTCCAGCCGGAAGATCCGCCGCAGAGGTTTCAGCGCAAGCAGGACATGGGCCATCAGCAGGAGGAGATAGGCGGTGACCACATGCTTGGCCACCACCGTGTGCACCCACTGGACAGGGACCTCATTCCAGGCAATGGCAGGGTTCCAGGGGGGAGGATTCATGGAAACAAGCAGGGGGAAGAGGAGGTAAAAGCCCAGGGTGCTGCACAGGCGGAAGGGGATCTCCACGGCAAAGGAGGAGTAGTACCAGCGGCGGGGCCACACACGCCTTCTGTCAGCCCAGTAGCCGTGCCAGACCACCCACAGCGTGAAGACGGGGACGGCGTAGAGCACCCCCCAGCCGTCGCCGCTCCAGAGGATCCACATGGTCTGACAGCCGCCGGCCAGGGCGGCCAGCAGGGCCATCCGCCATCCCCAGGCCAGGGCCACAAGCAGGGGGAAGAGCAGACCGATGAGGATGCTCACCTTGAATTGCGGCGAGTGGAAGAGCTCCAGATCGAGGAAGTTGGCGGCGAAGCCGGCTGCGCCGAACAGCAGCGCGATAAGGAAGCGGTAGCCCCTGCTTCCTTCCCGGGCGGCCTGCCGGGCGGAAGACATCGGCCGTTACCCCTCGCCCGTCAGGGTTTCGATGGCCCTGTCCAGTTCAGGGGGGGAGAAGGGCTTGTGCAGAAGGGCCGTGTTGGCGATGGCCCGCACCTCCTCCTCGATATCGGCACTGGAGTAGCCCGTAATAAAGACGATAGGGATGTCGGTAAACCCCCGGAGTTCCCTGGCCACCTCCGTACCGGTCTGTTCCCCCTGGAGGCGCACGTCGAGAAGAAGGCAGTCGGGACTGTGCTCGCGCACCGTTTCGACAACCCGGTCGCCGCGGTGAACCGAGGCAACCACCTCGTAACCGCGCTGCTGAAGCTTCATCCTGAGGTCCATCACCAGGATCGCCTCGTCATCGGCGATAACAAACGTCTGGATCGATTGCGCCATTTATACCCGCTCCTTGTAGAGACTGTCGGAAAACCGCACAGTCCAGATGGTTCCCCCCTCATCGGGGCATGTGCAGCCGAGGCTTCCCTCCATCTGCTGTTCCACCACACCGGTCACCGTCTCCAGTCCCAGGGTCTTCCCCTTCCCGGAACGCCACCCTTCGGGCATCCCCACCCCGTCATCGGCAAGGGTCAGCTCGATGGTCCCCGGGCCGTCCTTCCGGAGCGCAATGGAGATGTCTCCCCTTCTTCCATCCGGGAAGGCATGCTCCAGAGCGTTGGAGAGCAGCTCGTTGATCACCAGTCCATAGGGGATGGCCGTATCGATGGTCACCTCCAGATGTTCGCAGTCAAAGTGGAGCAGCGTCCGGCCCAGGCGCTCGTCGAAGGAACCGAGCACGAGACGGGCCAGTTCCTCGGTGTAGCCCTTGAGATCCAGCCTGGAGAGGTTCCCCGACTGGTAGAGCTTCTGGTGCACCAGGGCCATGGAATAGATCTTGCCCTCCAGCTCGTGGAGTACCGAAGACATCTCGCTGTTCTCCGTGCGTCCCCGACGCATGGAGATCATGGATGCGATGACCTGCATGTTGTTCTTCGTCCGGTGGTAGAGCTCCTTCAGCAGCACATCCCGCTCGTCCAGGGCATTGCGGAGCTCCTCCCTGCTCCGCACCTGTTCGCTGACATCCCGGGAGGAACCGCAGAGCCCCATGATGGTCCCCTCTTCGTCCCGCACCGGCACCTTGATGGTGTCCACCACCCGTTTGGTCCCGTTGACATAACGGACGAATTCGCCGCGGTCGGGCATCCCCTGCAGAACATGCCGGTCGATCTCGCGGATCTCCCGAGCCTCCTCCGCCCGAAAAAGCTCCTCGTCGTTCTTTCCGATGATCTCCCCGAGGGGCTTGCCGAAGAAGTCCTCCATCGCCGCATTGGCATGGGTATAGACACCGTCGGTATCCTTGAAAAAGACCGTATCGGGGATGGAGTCGAAAACGGCCTGCAGCTGGGCCTGCCGACCGGCGAGGCGGCGCTCCAGCTCCATCCGTTCCGTGGTCTCCACGGCGATCCCCCCCACCGCCGCGATGTCACCCCCGGACTCCCGGAGCGGAAAGAGGGTCGTGAGATAGCACCGCTCGCCGTCGTCCCTGGGCACCCTGGTGTCCACGGTCACCACATCGCCGGTCTGGAGGACATGGCGCCGCCGGGCCACCAGCTGATCGGCCACGTCGGGGGGGACAAGATCATAGGCGGTTTTGCCGATCACCTCATCCCTTCCAACGCCGTGGTGTTCGGCGAAGGAACGGCTCGCCAGGATGTACCGCCCCTCCCTGTCCGCCGCATAGATGAGCGCGGAGCTGTACTCCAGCACCCCCTGCAGCTTCTCTTCCATGCTCCGCAGGGCCCGCTCCGCTTCCTCTCTCCTGGCCCGCTCCCGGGCCTCGCGCACCTCCCGGCGCACCACCAGGGGCAGTCGGTCCAGATGCTCTTTCATTACAAAATCGCCGGCGCCGGCACGCATGGCCTCCACGGCCTGCTCCTCGCCGATGGCCCCGGAAACCAGGATGAGCGGGAACGTCTCCCTCCACGGCCGAAGCACCTCCAGCGCCCGCAGGCCGCTGAAGCCCGGAAGGTTGTAGTCGATCAAAACGGCGTCCCAGTCCGCCTGCGGACCAAGCGCCTCCCGAAGCTCCGCCTCGGTCTCCACACGGTGGTACTCCACCTGGATTCCCGCCGACTCCAGGGTGAGCACCACCAGCTCGGCATCCTCCTCGGCGTCCTCGACCAGCAGCAGCCGCAGCTCGTCCACCGCCACAGCATACGGGGAAATCGATTCTTCCTGCATTCTCTCCCTCCTCCGGGCAACAGGGAGCCCATCAATATCGGCCCTGCCCGCGATCCGGGACACGGAACCTCCACAGCATTCTGCCATACCGCAAAACCTGCTTACATAGTATACAACGAAAAGGATGCCGGCCAAAATGCGACCCCTCTTGTTTATATTGGTTTCTTGCAGCCTTCGGTCAGACAGGACATCTCTTCCGGAAGACCCTGCCGATTGACGATTCCCCTCTAAAGCGTATGATGAACATACAATCGTGTCTCTCAGAGGTGATTCCTGTGCACACATTCGGTCCCGTTCCCTCACGACGGCTTGGGAGAAGTCTGGGGATCAACAATGTCCCCGCCAAGGTCTGCTCCTACTCCTGCGTCTATTGCCAGCTCGGACAGATCGGTCGGCTCATCGCCCACCGCGAGGCCTTCTATCAGCCCGAAGACATCTACAAGGACGCCGCAGCGGCTCTGGAACGCGCCGCCGACGCCCGGGAGGAGGTGGACTACCTCGCCTTCGTCCCCGACGGGGAGCCCACCCTGGACAGCAATCTCGGGCAGACCGCGAGGCTGCTGAAACGACTCGGCACCCCCATCGCCATCATCACCAACGGCTCCATGCTGTCAGGCGAAGCGGTCCGGGACGACCTGGCATCCTTCGACTGGATCTGCGTCAAGGCCGACGCCGCCACCGAAGAGGTCTGGAAGCGCGTCGACCGACCCCATCCGGAGCTCGACTTCGCCGGCGTAGTCGACGGCCTTCGTCTGCTGGCCAAGCACTTCGAGGGGAAGCTCTACACCGAGAGCATGCTCATCGCCGGCTACAACGACGACGAGGCACACATCACCGCGCTGGCCGACCGGATCGCCGGCCTCCCCCTCGCCGGAAGCTACCTGGCGGTCCCCACCCGCCCTCCTGCGGTCGAAGGCATCACCCCGGCTCCGGACACCGCCCTGGCGGCGGCCTACGATCTCTTCCGAAAGAGGGATATCGACGTGGAGATGCTCACCGGCTACGAGGGCAACCGCTTCGCGCGCACCGGCGACCCCGCCGCCGACCTGCTCTCCATCACCGCCGTCCACCCCATGCGCGAGGAGGCTATGGAGGCATTCCTCCGCAACAATGCCGGCGCAGACACAGCGCTGCAGCAACTGCTCGACAGGGATGAGCTGGTCCGCACCACCTGGAACGGCAAGGACTACTACCTCCGCAACCTCCGGCATCTCCGGGATCGGTAATACGCCTGATACACCCTGCGGTGTCTGCGGTATAATCTTGCAGCATCATATATATCCGACAGGTCTCTACAATTTGGGGGGAATGGGTATGCGCACATCAGCAATCCGCCACAGTGTTCTCTTCGGGTTTCTCGCGTTTCTGACCTGGGTGGGCTACCGCCACCAGCTCCTGGGCGGGGGCCGCGAGGGGGCGCCGACAGTGGATTCGCTCTGTCCCTTCGGCGGTCTGGAAAGCCTCTACTCCATCCTGACCACCGGTGAGTGGCTGCGGCGGGTCGCCCCCAGCGCCATGATCCTGCTGCTCGGCATCGTCATCATGACGCTGCTCGTCGGCCGGGTCTTCTGCGGCTGGATCTGTCCACTGGGTGTCCTCGGCGAGTGGACCGCCCGACTGGGGGATCGCCTGGGCATCCGCAAGAGGGTGCCGCCGCCGAAGATCGACCGGGCCGGGAGGGCGCTGAAATACGGCATCATGGCCGCCATCATCCTCTGGACCTGGCAGGCGGGGACACTGGTGTGGCGCGATTTTGATCCCTGGGTGGCCTACATGCACCTCAGCGCAGGCCTCGCGGAGGTCGCCGAACGGCCCTGGGCCTATGTCATTCTCTTCACCGCCGCCATCGGGGCAAGCCTCTTCGTGGAACGCTTCTGGTGCCGCTACCTCTGTCCCCTCGGCGCGGCCCTGGGGATCCTCCAGCGGTTCAGCCTCGTCAAGGTCCGCCGCACCGGCTCCACCTGTGTCCACTGCCATCTCTGCGGCACGGCCTGCCCCATGGGGCTCGATCCGGAACAGAAGGACATCGAAACCAGCCCGGACTGCATCGCCTGCGGCCGCTGCGTAGAGGCCTGTCCTGTGGAGAAAACGCTTCGCTTCGGCGCCGGCACACGTCGGTTCAGCGCCCTCTCCGTGGGTCTCGTCGGACTGCTCCTCTTTTTCGGCACCTACGGTGCGGCGAAGGTGAGCGGCATGTGGCAGACCTACTCATCGATCTCCTTCTCCGACACCTCCACAATCAACCCCGCCGAGGGCGTCTACGGCTGGATGTCGGTGGAACAGATCGCCTCGACGGTGCATCTGCCGGAAGAGAAGGTGATCGCCGTGATGCAGCTTCCCGCCGGTATCCCCCGGGATACCTCCCTGAAAGAGGTGGAAGGCGTGGACGACGAAGCAGCCAGGGAACACCTGGAAGCCTATTTCGCCGATCAGGGTAGCGGCGGTTCCCCGCCGGAGATCCCGAATCCCGACCAGATCCGCGGCTCCATGACCGCCCTGGAGGTGGCCGGCGCCTTCGGCCTCGCCCCGGAAGCAATCTTCGCAGAAGCGGGATGGCCTGCGGACGCCCCGCACGACCAGCCGCTCAAGGAGCTGGCCGCCGAATACGACCGCGATGTGTCGGAGATCAGGGATGCCGTGGGGAAACTCGTTGAGTAAGGGAGGTCCGGACCGCCCCATGAAAGGCAGGACAGGCGTCGCTCTCGGTTGCGTGTTGCTGCTTTGCTGTTTCGCGGCGATCCTTCCGCCGGCGGGCGCCGCCCGGCACGGCGGGGGCACTGACGAAAGCAGAGCCGACTTCGCCGATGTGGACGTCTCCTTCCACATCGGCGACCGGCACCTCTACAGCGGCGAGCGGACCACCATCACCGTCACGCTCCACAACGAAGGGTTCTCCACACTCCGGGAGCTCACCGTCACCCTCTACGACAGGAGGGAATGGGGATCCTCCCAGGTGTTGCACCGCACCTATCTGGAGGTGCTCAAACCCGGCGGGGAACGGGAGATCAAAGCACGCTTCCGCTCCTACCTTGAGGGGGAGCACCAGATCAGACTCCGGATCGAGGATCCGGACCGGGTCTACCTGGTGGAGCGCAAATCGATCTGGGTGGATGATCTCTTCATCCCCGGCGGCTGCCGCCTCGGCGGCACTCCCCTTCTCCCGGCGGCGCTGCTGTTGGTTCCGCTGCTTATGGTGCGGGCGCGGTAAACCGGCCCGCAGCGACAATGCTGCATCGTTACAAAACCGTAACGTTTACAGAGACTCCCGATGGTACAGTGGCCCCGGCATAGGCAGATCTCACCACAGGGAGGAATAGCGATGCAACCGATCAAGGTGCTCTTTGTTTGCGGCCACAACACCGCGCGGAGCCAGATGGCCGAGGCCTTTCTCCGGGAGTTGGGCGGCCGGGAATTCGCCGCCGAAAGCGCGGGGCTCGAGGCCGGCGAAGCGATCAACCCCCTGGCGATCGCAGTAATGCGGGAACTGGGAATAGAGATCGCCGGCAACGAGATGACCAGGGCCTTCGACCTCTACGCCGCCGGCAATCTCTACGACTACGTGGTGACGGTGTGCAGCGAGGCCCAGGCGGAACGCTGCCCCGTCTTTCCGGGGATCACCGAACGGCGCCACTGGCCCCTCGCCGACCCCGCCAAACTGGAAGGAAGCTGGGAGGAACGGCTCGCCGAAACACGACGGATCCGTGACGAAATCAAGGAGAAGGTCCACGCCCTTATCGGGGAAGCCACCGCCGACTGAATCGAGCGGGGCGTGTCTTCCGGCATTCCCCGACAGTGCTCCTTCTCGGCCGCAGGTAGCCTACGCAGCGCATCCCTCTCTGGTATACTCGCCCTAATCGGCAGACTACGCCAAGAAACCGATCCGAGGAGGGATTATGATGGCCGATCTGTTTTCCGGGATGCACCCTGTACTCCAGGCCTTCTACGCCACGCTCTTCACCTGGCTGGTCACCGCCCTGGGGGCCGCCGTCGCCCTCTTCGGGCGCGAGTTCAGCCAGCGCGTCATGGACGGCATGCTCGCCTTCGCCGGCGGCGTGATGACCGCGGCAAGCTACTGGTCGCTCCTGGCCCCGTCCATCGAGATGGCGGGGCACCAGGGGATGATCACCTGGCTGCCGCCGGTGGTGGGCTTTCTCCTGGGCGGCGCCTTCATGCGCCTCATCGACGTGGTGCTGCCCCACGTCCACCTCACCTCGCCCGCCTCGGAGGCCGAGGGACCAAGCACCTCCTGGCACCGGAGCGTCCTGCTGGTGCTCGCCGTGACCCTGCACAACATCCCCGAGGGGCTCGCCATCGGCGTCGCCTTCGGCGCCGTCGCCTCGGGACTCCCCTCGGCGACTATGGCGGGAGCCGTCGCCCTGGCCCTGGGCATCGGCATCCAGAACTTCCCCGAGGGATTCGCCGTCTCCATGCCGCTGCGCAGAGAAGGGCTTTCCAGGATGAAAAGCCTCTGGTACGGCCAGCTTTCCGGGATCGTAGAGCTTTTCGCCGGGGTCATCGGCGCCGCCGCGGTCCTGCTGATCAGGCCGCTGCTGCCCTACGCTCTGGCCTTCGCCGCCGGGGCGATGATCTTCGTGGTCGTCGAAGAGGTGGTCCCCGAAGCGGAACGGGGCGGCAATACCGACATGGCGACCATGTGCTTCATGATCGGCTTCGCCGTCATGATGTCCCTGGACGTGGCCCTGGGATAACCGGCAGGGATCAGAAGATCCACCGGTGCTCGAGGAACGCCATGGTCAACCCCCATGTCCCCAGGCCCACCTTGAGGGCGATCAGGATATTGAGCAGGGGGATCCATCCGCCGCTGAGGAGCGTGCCGTAGGCGCCTGCCGGAGGGGCGATCCCCCCACAGGTCGCCAGAGCGATCAGAAGGATCGCCGCCCAGGAGAGACGTTCGGCGGAATCCGCTGCAGGTGTTTGCAATCGGACGGTAAGGCGGTTTTGCATCCCTATGAGCGACTGAGCCACCAAAGAGGTCCCCACCGCCACGCCGGCGGCAAAGCCTCCCCCGGGCTCCAGGTGTCCGCCCAGGGCCAGAATGCAGCCGAAGAGCAGCGCAAAATAGGCAGCCCCCTTGAAGACCACCCCGACCACCGGATCGGATGACACCACATAGCTCTGCGGCGGCCTGCCGCCCCCAAGAAAATGGAGGGAGCCGAGCACGGCAACGGCAAAAACGACCACCTCGAAGGCGGTATCGTAGAGCCGGTTGTGGAGATAGATAGCGGCAACACCGTTGGGCACACCCCGCTCGGTGCTGACGAGAACGGCATTGTCTTTCCCCGTCTCCCCACAGGGATGCAGCGCGACCACAATAAAGATAAGGACCAGCGCCACAAGATAGCCCCTACGCACGACGCCCACCAAGATACCTCTGTCGCAGTTCCACCACCGTCTCCCTCCCCCCGCCCTCCAGGAACCGAGCGAAGGTCTCCCGGAGGTCGCGGGCGTTCCGGGAGACCAGCAGCACGTAGGAACCGGTCTGCACGGTTCCCGGTTCCGCACCCTTCTCAAGTCCGGCCTTCTCACGCCGGGCGCTGAGGATGTCGAACCACCGGCCATCCTGCATGACCATCACCTTGGTCTCCACAACCGGGAAGGCGGCCACATCTTCGCCTTCATCGAAAGGCGACACAAAGGGACCGACGGCGGCCTCCACAACGCCGCTCCGGAGTGCATCGAGCAGCAGCCCCCGTTCCGTAAAGGCAACGAAACGCGGACGCACCCCGCAGGAATCACCGAAAGCACGGAGAAGCTCCACCTCGTAGCCCGTAAGCGCCCTTTTGCCCTCGGAAACCAGCGGCGGCAGCTCCACATACCCCACCCGGAACTCCCCCGAAGAGGTGAAGACAATCACATAAAGCAGCGTCACCAGCAGCACACCCATCAACGCCTCCGTCACGGCCACATCGGGGGCTCCCATAAGGGCGTAGACAAGGGCCGCCAGAATCCCAAGCATCCCCCTGCCGATGATGGCGTGGAGGAGATGCCGCTGCCGCAGGGTCAGCACAGCCAGGAGGGGAAGCAGCAGAGCGACGCCGAGGACGGCCAAATCGGCAGTCACCGTCGGTCCCCCCGGTCCAGACCGCCGGAAAGGCCCCGGGCCAGCACAAAGGTGATGAACGGCCCCCACAGGAGGAGCGCCCCCAGGGCGATGCCCAGCGCAAGCCGCTCGCCGGGGAAGCGAAGCATCAGCCCACCGACAACCAGCACCGCTCCAATGGTATCGGAAACGCCGAGGTACTGGATCCGGACCACCAGGGGGCCGGGCAGACAGAAACGCACCGTTCCCCAGATCATACAGAACGTCCCCAGCGCGAGGAACGCAGCGCTCGCAACAGATATCATCCGGTGTGCCCCCGTTCGAGGAAAAGCGCCAGCACGGCGACGCCCAGGTCCCCAAAGAGCAGGATGGCCAGCGCGGGCAACGTCACCCCAGGCCGCCCCGCGAGCTGTCCCCACACGAGCAGCAACAGCGACCCCTTGATGGAAAGCGAGCCGAAGACGACCACCTTCAGCCAGGTTTCACCGGCCCTTCCAAAAAACCCGACGAGCAGCACCATCAGGGCAAAGAGCGCACCCAGAACAGCCGTTGTCATTGTTTGCCCCTCCTCCCTCTCCAGAGGACATGCACCAGCAGTTCGCGGTGCAGTCGGTTCACACGGATCACCACCGTTTTCGGTGTCAGCGTCACCAGGTAGACCCGGGAGACAATGGCCCACAGCGAATCGTCGGAGAGCCGCTCCGTGCGGAACCACCACTGGTGTTTCCGGAAGCAGACCAGGACAAGGGACTCGCCGAGCGCACGCACCACCGCCGGACACAGGCGCGCCAGAAAGACCAGCGTCCCGCCCCAGGGAAGCCGGCATCCCAGGAGCCGGTCCAGGAGAAAGCCGAATCCCACGCCGCAGAGCAGGAAGGCCCGATCCGACGTCCCCGCGAGGGCGATCCACAGCAGGATCCCAGCCGCTCCCACGGGCGTCACGGCAGCATCACCCCCAATGTCCCCGCCAGTACCAGCAGCGTCAGCCCGAGACAGTGCTCCAGCTCCTCCGGCCACTGGGGAAGCGCAAGGCGGCTCCGCCTCAGGAGAACGAGATAGAGCGACCACCCCAGGGCGATCAAGAGAAGGGATTTGAACAGAGAACCCCAGCTCCAGTACCCCACAACCGCCTCCAGCGAGACCAGGGCGCCGAAGACGAGGAGATGATGGGGCGACGGGAGACGCCATTCCGCCCTGTGGAGACGAACAGGGATGAACAGCAGCTTGGCGAAGGAGAGCGCCGTGCCCAGCGCAGCCAGGGTCATCACCGCAAGCCGCCACCCTTCCAGCCCGTTGAGAATGGCCGCTTTCGCGCCAAAGGCTCCCAGCCCGGGCAGTCCCGAGATCGCCAGGGCGCCCAGAGCCAGAGGCAGCCATCGCTCCAGCGGAATGCCCGACTCCTTGAGTCGCCCCAGGTCCCGTTCCTCCAGTGCGCCGGCCGAAAGGAAGAGCCAGGACTTGAAGAGCCCGTGGGCCAGTGCGTACAGCGCCCCTGCGGCGGGCACGGCGAGGATGAACCCCACCTGGGACATGGTGTGGTAGGCCAGCATCCTCTTGATATCTTTGGCGAAAACGGCGTAGAGCACACCGTAGAGCGCGCCCAGAGGAGCCACCACCGAAAGCATCCCGGCGGCAATGGGGGAAAGCATGGCGATACGCAGCAGCGGGATGACCCCCACCTTGACAATCACGCCGGAGAGCAGCGCCGAAACAGCGCTCTCCGCCTCGCCGTGGACCTCGGGCAACCAGAGCCCCATCACCCACACCCCGCCCTTGACGGAGAGCCCCACCACCAGCAGAGCGATCGGCACTACGGGAAGCGTGGCCACGGAATCCAGGGAAAAGCTGTTGCTGTGGCCGTAGGCGTAGAGCACGCCGAGCAGAGAGAGCATCATCCCCGCGTTGCCGATAATCAGGTACTTGATGGCCGACCAGGTCTGCCGCTCTTTGTTGCCCAGGCGGATCAGCAGAAAGGCGATGATCGTGGCGAGTTCCACCGAGACAAAGATATTGAAGAGATCGTGGCTGATAAAAACGGCATTGACCGCACCGTGGAGGAAGGCAACCAGCGGTATGCCGAGGTCGGACAATGAGGACATGCGGCGGGAGAGAACCACGGTCAGCATCACCAGTGCGCTCATCAGCACCGCAAGAAAGGCGACCCTGTCGAGGAGCAGCTCCACGCCGAAGGAACCCGAGAAGGAAAGGGAACACACCATGTGCCGCTGCAGCCCGGCGAGAGCGAGCAGCGCGTTGCCGCCGAAAAGCAGGGGGAGAGGCCATCTCCACCGAGCCCGGATAACGAGAAGAACAATGCCGAAAACAAAGGGGAGGAAGACAAAGGCGACGACACACGCAAACCCGCTGTTCACGCCAGCCACCTCCCTAACGGCGCCATCGCCGTTCGACCCGTCTGCTGTCCAGGGTGTAGTGGCGCCGGGAAAGCTGCATCACCGAGACAATGAGCAGCGCCAGGATGGAAAAGCCGATCACGATGGCCGTAACGATCACCGCCTGGGGCACGGGATCGGCCATCGTACCCGGGGCGGCCGGGGCGGCCAGGATAGGCGCCCGGCCGCCGTGCCAGGCTGAGAGCACGTAGAGGCTGATGATACCGGTACTCATGATATCCATGGCGATCACCTTCATCAGGAGATTCCGTTTGATCAGTATTCCACCCAGGCCGATAGCGATCACCGCCAGAAGAGCGATACGGACTGCGGTACAGACACCCGTCATGTTCTCCACGCCCCCTTTGCCGGATTGCCTGTTGAGTGTATCCTCTTTTGGGGTCCCCCGCAAAGGTGCGCCCTTTGCGAAAGACCCTCCCGGCGGCACCGCAGTACCGGAGAAGCGCGCCGCCTCTCCCCGGGAAGGGCGGCGCACCACCCGGCGGAATCCTCGAAGTAGAAAAAAAGACCCCCATGCGGCGGGGGCCTTTGACGGGAGACGGCACGACGGACCGATCCGGCTGGGGGACAGCCGGGTCAGTCGCCGAGCCGCAGGATCTCCTCTACGTCGAGACCGGCGATCCCGAGCTTCTCCAGCGTCGTTCCTTCCGTAAAGTAGTCCTTTTTGTGCAGCATCGAGGCGAGGGAGACGGCCATCCTGCTGACATCAGGCCTGTACCCGGCCTTCTCCGCCAGCTCTACGGAGGGAGCGACGAGCCCCGGGACATCCTCGGTGAGATAGCGGCTCCAGATACTCTGGCCGACAAGATCCTTGTAGGGCGACTCCGGGCTCTGGACATACTCGTAGATCGTGGCGGCGTCGTTCTGCCCGTAGTAGGTCTTCAGATAGGAGAGGCAGGGCTCCAGCGTCAGCCCCAGACGCTCCCCGATCTGCAGGCGCTCTTCGTCCATCCGCATCATCAGCTCGGAGACCGAAGGGGTGATGCCGTCCATATAGTGCCGGAAGGTGTCGCTCTCCCGTTCGATGGCTCCGTAGCTGAGCAGCACCGGCAGCGGGTGGAGGGTGTAGTTGATGTTCTCCAGGTCCATCTCCAGGAGGTTGCCCGCTCCGGAGTATTCGATGTACCCCTTGAAGATAGCGTTCAGCTCGTCGAGGATCGCCTGGTTGTCCGCAGATGGTGATGTGGCCACCTTCATGGCGAGCTTGCGTTTGAAGACCATCACCTTGTCGTGGGTGTGGATCCGGCAGGCGTAGGGCATGGTGGAGGTCTCGGAGATGGAGATACGGGCCGTCGAGCTCCTCTGTTTCATCATCTGCTTCAGCAGCAGGCCGCCGTAGTTCCCCGGAACGAGCAGCACATGCTGGCCGTCCTTCAGGTGGGGAATCATGGCCCGGAAGATCGGCTCGTGGGCGAAGGAGGGCACCACCACCAGCAGATAGGCGGCGTTCTCCATAGCCTCGGCGATATCCATGGTCACCGCGGCGAGCTCCCCGCCGGCTGTGATGTCGCCTTCCATATACAGCTTCCGCTCTTCACGGAGCTTCCTGTAGTCCTCGGTGGCCTCCAGCGGTTCCCACATGGACACCGGCCGGCCTGTCGCGGCGATCTGAGCCGCCCAGGCCCTGGCGCCGTTTCCACTCCCCAACACGGCAAATTTCATGGAACCTCCCCCTTCCTCTCAAGGGCTCGCTATTGAAAAAAGGGGCGGAATCCCTCCGCCCCCGGACGATGCTGCCTTTGCCGTTGCAGCGGTTACTTCTCGATGACGTATTCCTCCATGCCGCACCGCTCCATGACACCGTTGGCCCACTCCAGACCGATATCCTTCATGATCACCGGCCAGACCTGGGTGCGGACCTTGTCGGCGATCTCGGCGAGCTGGCCCTCCTCGGGGCGGACAATCTCGACACCGTAGTCGGCAAGCTTCTGCTCGTTCTTCGCCTGCTGGGGCTGGGCGTTCTCCCAGCGGCGCTCCTCGAAGGCGGCGGCCGCATCGAGGACACCCTGACGGTCTTCATCGGAAAGGCCCTCGAAGGTCTGCTTGTTCATGTAGAGGTACCACTGCTCGAAGTGGGTGTTCGCCGGCAGGTAGTAGTCGATGACATCGCGGAACTGGTTGTAGTAGCCCTCGGCGCCGGAACCGACGATCCCGTTGACCACACCGGTCTGGAGCGAGGTGAAGGCCTCGGAGAAGGGAATCGGCGTCGCCTGGTAGCCCATCGCCTGGGCGGTGAGCTGGAAGGTCTTCATCGGCGGAACGCGGACCTTGGTGTTCTTTTTCACTTCAGGGTCGTAGGGGGCGTCGCCGGGCGCCTTGCTGAGCGCCACACCGCCGAAGTAGACGGGATAGCTGGAGAGGTACTGGATGTTCTGCCTGGCAAAGAGGTCGGCGGCCACCTTCATCAGCTCGCTGCCCGTGAAGAAATGCTCCCGGGCCTCCTCCCAGTTGGTGACAAAGTAGGGAAGGTACACTATCTGAACCCGTTTGTCGGCAGCCACACCGGGAGGCTGGCAGGCCATCTCCACGGCGCCGACGCTGATCCGCTCGTGGACCACTGTGTAGTCGCCGAGCTGGCTGGCCGGGTAGACCTCGATCTTGATCCGGCCGTCGGTGTTCTCCGCCACCTTGTCGGCGAACCAGTGCAGGTCCTTGTCGATGGGCGCGCCCTGGGGACGCACGTGGGACAGCTTCCATACCTGCTCCGCCCTGGCTTCAGCGACACCGCCGACAGCCAGCACAAAGGCCATCACGACAACAAACAGAACGAGAAAACTCCGTTTCATTTACAACATCCTCCTTCTCTCTTGCAGCATCCAACCCTCAAAACAAAGGCCCTGAGGGACACAGGGATTCCGCCGTATCATGGCACTCCCCTCTCGCCGCCGTGTCACACCCCACC
>JAIPGA010000006.1 GCA_021736445.1 Synergistales bacterium
CACCCCCACACCGGTGGGCAGCCTGGCCACCGGTGTGGGGGTGCCGAGACTCCGCATCACCGACGACGAAATGGCCTGTTATCTGTGGCTCCCGGCCGGGTGGACCGATCCCCACACCCTGCTGGAGACGCTGGAGGGGGCGGGTGTGGTGTACGGCATCCGGCTGGATGCCATCCGCGCCGCTCTCGGGAAGAGCCGGTCCGGCGCGGCCGTGCCGGAGGTACTGGCCGCCGAGGGCACCCGGGCCGTCCCGGGAGGCGACGGCCGGTTTTCGTTCATCACCTCCCGCCCCTCGTCGAATCCTGTACATGGGCACGACGGCACGGTGATCTCCTACCTCCTCAACAGCATCGTTCCCGTTTCATCCGGACAGACGGTGGGACAGTACCTCCCGCCTTCCGTCGGGGAACCGGGACACACCGTCACGGGGCGCACAATCCCCGCAGCAGGCGGCAGGCATCCCGCCTCCATCCTCGGCCGGGGGCTGGCGCTGCAGGGGAGATCCATCATCGCGACCCAGCAGGGGACATTGGTCTGGCGGGGCGGGGCCACCGCGGTGGAACCGCTGGAGATCGTCGAAGGGGACCTCTCCCCGGAAACCGCCTCGCCCTCCTCCTCCGGCCATCTCCTGGTGACAGGCCACGTCAGGGACGGCTGCAACATTGTCACCGAGGGACACGTGGAGGTGCGGGGGAATGTGGGAAGGGCCTATCTGGAGAGCCGGAAGGGCAACATCACCGTATTCCGGGGCGTGCTCGGCCGGGGCGGCGGGCATCTCCGCGCCGGCGGGGAGGTGCGTGCGGGGTACATCGACGAGGCCATCATCGAGGCCGAAACCGTGGTGGTCAACGAATACCTCTCCCGCTCCCTCGTCCAGGCCCGGACAGGCGTCAAGGCCCAGGGGAAGAAGGGCCTCCTCGCCTCCTCGTCGATCAAGGCGAACGCCCATGTCCACGCCAACAACATCCACGCCGCCCGCTGGAACGACACCAGGATCTCCATACCCGGCGTCTCCCGGACCGCCCTTCTTTTCGAATACCGTCTCCTCCCGATCCGCATCAACAGATGCAAGAAGGTTCTCGTGGAACTCAGCAGCCGGCTCCGGAGCCTGGATTCCGGGACGTCTCCCCAGGACGCGCAGAAGCTGGCACGGAGATTCGGGGAACGGTCACGGGAGCTCATGCAGCTCCAGGAGCGCCTGCTCTACCTCCACGACCTGCTCCTCCATCTCCAGGGGAACGCCACCTTCTCCCTGAGCGGCTCCTCCACGCCAGGCGTAGACGTCACCCTCAGCGGTGTCGCGGCGCGTCTGGAGCGGGGCTGCAGGGATCTCTCCGTTTCGATGGACCCCTTTACGGGGCGCTTCCACTTCAGACACGCCTCGATCGCCTGAGGTGGAGCACACGCCGCGGGAACACCCTTTCGGCATTACGAAAAGCGGGGGTTCGCCGCCGACACGGGACACCACCGAAACAACGAACCAGCGTGCTATACTGAAAGCAAACCGCCACTATCGAGGAGGGAACAGCTGTGCAGATCTCGTTTGGACTCATGTACCTCATGGGCATTGTTGTCGGAATCATTGTTGTCATCACCCTGGTGTTCAAGTCAGGGGTGATCGTCCCGCAGCAGAACGCCTACGTCATCGAGCGGCTCGGCAAGTACAAAAAGACCCTCAGTTCGGGGTTGCACCTGGTCATGCCGTTCTTTGACCGGGTCGCCTACCGTCATTCGCTGAAGGAACAGGCAAAGGACGTGCCCCCGCAGATGTGCATCACCCAGGACAATGTCTCCATCGACGTTGACGGCGTCCTCTACTACAAGGTGGTGGACCCCGTGAAGGCCTCCTACGGCGTCAGCGACTACGAGTTCGCCTCTATCCAGCTCTCCCAGACCACCATGCGCTCTATTATCGGCACCATGAAGCTGGACAAGACCTTCGAGGAACGCGAACGCATCAACGAAAAGATCATCCGCGCCGTCGACGAGGCCTCGGATCCCTGGGGCGTCCAGGTGACACGTTACGAGGTGCGCAATATCTCCCCTCCGGAATCGATCCGGCAGGCCATGGAGTCGGAGATGAAGGCGGAACGGGAGAAGCGGGCCACCATCGCCACGTCGGAAGGGAAGAAGCAGGCCCAGATCAACAGCGCCCAGGCCGACCGGGAGGAGATGATCCAGCGTTCGGAAGGGGAAAAGCAGAAGCGGCTCAACGAGGCAGAGGGAGAAGCCGGCGAGATCGAACGGCTGGCCGACGCGACGGCCCGGGGGCTCGCCAAGGTCGCCGAGGCCATCAGCCGGCCCCAGGGCTCCGAGGCCGTCAATCTGCGGATCGCCGAGCAGTACGTGAAACAGTTCGGCCACCTGGCCCGGGAGAACAACACCATGATCGTTCCGCAGAACCTCTCCGATATCGCCGGAACGGTGGCCTCCCTCTCCCGGGTGCTGGAACAGACCGGCCATATGGCGGTACCGGCGGGAGAGACCGCCGACAGCCCCCGGAAGGGGGAATAGCGTAGCCGGCGGGCCCCGGTGCGAATCCGGCAGCCCGCCGCTTCTCCCTACTACCCGTTGTCGACCAGGGGACGCACAAACTGGGACTGCGAGTCCCAGGGAAAGAGGATCCAGGTATCCTGGCTCACCTCGGTGACGAAGGTGTCCACCAGGGGGCGGCCGTCGGGCTTGGCGTAGACCGTCGCGAAATGGGCCTTCGGGAGCATCTCCCGGACCACGCGGGCGGTCTTGCCGGTATCCACCAGATCATCGATGATCAGCCATCCTTCGCCGCTTCCCTGGATCTCCTTCAGCACCGAGAGCGGCCCCTGCTCCCGCAGCGTGTAACTGGAGACACAGACCGTATCCACATAGTGGATGTCCAGTTCGCGTGCGATCACCGCCGCAGGCACAAGCCCGCCGCGGACCACGGCGATAATCCGCTCCCAGGCGGCGCCGCTGCCGAGCAATCGCCAGGCAAGCGCCCGGCTGTCCCGGTGCAGCTGGTCCCAGGAGACCGGGAAATTGAGGGTATACCGACTGCTGTTGCTCCCCATGCTATCTCTCCCTGTTCGTGTTATGGTGTGATGCCGACTGTGTCGGCATTGTACACGGTATCGTCGGGAGTGTCCGCAACAAACCGTTGACCTGAAAGAGGAATTTGTGTACTTTGATACCATCAAGCAACATGCCGGTAGACCGGCTCAGCATTCCATATGGAGGGATGAACTGTCATGAAACCGCTTGGTATTCTGCTCGCGCTCGCTCTCTGCCTGACGGCGGCTGCTCCCCCCGCCGCAACGATGGGTCCTGTTCCACCTGAAGAACTGAACCCCGGTTTTGTCTATATCGGCCCGGTTGGCGACGGTGGCTGGACCTACATGCACGAACAGGGGCGGCTGGCCATGGAGGAGGCCTACCCCAAGGTGGACAGCCGTATCGTCGAATCGGTTCCCGAGGGCCCCGATTCGGTCCGCGTCATGGAGACCTTCATCCGCAACGGCTCCAAACTGATCTTCGCCACCTCCTTCGGGTACATGGATTTTGTCATGGAGGCCGCAAAACGCCACCCCGACGTGACCTTCATGCACTGCTCGGGATTCAAGCGCGCCGAGAACGTGGGGACCTACTTCGGCAGGATGTACCAGGCCCGCTACCTCTCCGGCCTGGTTGCCGGCAACGCCACCGACAAGGATGTCATCGGCTTCGTGGCGGCCCATCCCATCCCCGAGGTCATCAGGGGCATCAATGCTTTCACCCTGGGCGCACGCAAGGTCAACCCCGATGTCACGGTGAAGGTGGTATGGCTCTTCTCCTGGTTCGATCCCGGTAAGGAAAAGGAGGCCACCAAGGCCCTCATCGACTCCGGCGCCGACGTCATCGCCATGCACGCCGACACAGGCGCCGCACCTCAGGCCGCCGAGGAGGCGGGCGTCTACGTGGTGGGCTACAACAACGACATGTCCCAGTACGCCCCCACCAAACACCTCACCGCACCGATCTGGCAATGGGGGATGGTCTACAAGCGCGTCGTCGGGCAGCTCATCGAAGGCACCTGGGAGTCCGAGGATATCTGGTGGGGCCTCAAAGAGGGGCTCGTCGGCCTGGCGCCCTTCGGGGACGCCGTTTCCGAGGAGACCAGAGAGCTCGTAGCCGCCGAAAAGCAGGCCATCATCGCCGGAGAGAAGGATGTCTTTGACGGACCGCTCCGGAACCAGAAGGGCGACATCAAGATCCCGGAAGGCGAATCGATGACCGACCAGCAGATGCTCTCCATGAGCTGGTTCGTCCAGGGCGTGCAGGGCGAGATCCCCGAGTAGGCGATATCGGGAACACACTGCCGAGGGGGCGCCTCTGATGCGCCCCCCTTTTTCTATACCCCACCGCAGAGATCCTTTCACGCCGAGCTGTTCGGAATGCAGCAGAAGAGGAAGAAGGTGTCACTCCTTTGCAGAACACCAGAGAACCTATTGTCACCATGAGGGGTATCTCCAAATCCTTTCTCGGCAAACTCGCCAACGACAGCATCGATTTCGATGTGCGGCCCGGAGAGGTCCACGCCCTTCTGGGCGAGAACGGAGCCGGCAAGAGCACCCTGATGAACGTGCTCTGCGGCCTCTACCACCCTGATCGGGGCGAAATCCGCATCAATGGAACACCCCACTCCTTTTCGCATCCCAAGGACGCCATCAACGCCGGCATCGGCATGGTCCACCAGCATTTCATGCTGGTGCCGGTCCAGACGGTCTGGGAAAACCTCATCCTCGGGCAGGAGTCCCATCCCTTCCTCCTCCGACCCCACCGCATCATCCGGACTATCGAATCCCTTTCCAGACAGTACGGTCTGCATGTCGACCCCGAAGCAAAGATCTGGCAGCTCTCCCTTGGAGAACAGCAGCGTGTGGCAATCCTGAAAATGCTCTATCGGAACGCCGAAACCCTGATTCTCGACGAACCAACGGCGGTCCTGACACCGCAGGAAACGGAACGGCTCTTTGCCACCATCCAGACCATGCGCTCCGAGGAACACGGCGTCATCTTCATCACCCACAAACTGGACGAGGTGATGCGTACCGCCGATCGGGTGACCATCCTGCGGGGCGGGAGACGGGTCACCACCGTGGACACCGGGGATACCTGTCAGGAGGAGCTCGCCGAATTGATGGTGGGCAAGAAGGTGGTGCCCGTGGTCAACCGGACATCCCTGCCTGCCGGCCGCTCCCTGCTCCGGGCGGAGCGGATCACCGCCTGGAACGACAAGGACTTCCCAGCCGTCAAGGAGCTCTCCCTGGAGCTGAAGGGCAACGAGATCCTCGGGATCGCGGGCATCGACGGCAATGGCCAGCGGGAGCTCTGCGAGGCCCTCGCCGGGCTGCGCCCGCTACGCTCCGGCGCGGTGCGTTTTGAAGGAAAGGACATGACCGGCCGGCCGGCGCGGGACTTTATCGACGCCGGGATTTCCTATATCCCCGCCGACAGGAAGGGAACCGGACTGATCGCGACGATGAATCTTCGGGAAAACAGCGTGCTCCGCGACTACTGGAACCCGCCTTTCGCCAGGGGCATCTTCATCAACTGGGAGGCTGTGGCCGGTCATACCGGTTCGCTGGTGGAACGATACAGCGTGAGCGCACCTTCGCTGGATGTGCCCGTGCGGATGCTCTCGGGCGGCAACCTCCAGAAGCTCATGCTGGGCCGCGAGCTGACGGGAACCCCCAGGGCGATCATCGCCATGCAGCCCACCTGGGGGCTGGACGTGGGCGCCACCACCTTTGTCCGGGAGACACTGCTCCAGCAGAGGGAACGGGGGGCGGGGATCCTTTTGATCTCCGAGAATCTCGAGGAGCTCCTGGCTCTCTCCGACCGCCTGGCGGTGATCCACGCCGGAAGGATCATGGGGACCGTCACCGACACATCGGCGGTGACGGAACAACAGCTCGGCCGGATGATGGCGGGTACGCCGATCTCCGAACTGAATATGGAAAGGGATGTTCGGGACCATGCACATTGAACGCCGGTACGACGCACCAGGGTGGACATCCTTCGTGATCCCCACCGTCGCCGTTCTGGTGGCCCTTCTCCTCGGAGGGATGCTGATCTCGCTGATGGGCGTCTCGCCGGTCACAGCCTACATGGAGATGTTCAAAGGGGCGCTGGGCGACAGCTATGGTCTCTCGGAGACCATCGTCAAGGCGATCCCACTGATCCTGGCGGGGATCGCCGTAGCCCTCGCCTTTTCCATGACCCTCTGGAATATCGGCGCCGAGGGACAGCTTGTGATGGGCGCCCTGGCATCCGCTGCCCTTGTGCGACATGTAACGGTGGACAACTGGTTCGTGATGTTCTGCCTCATGTTCCTCGCCGCCGGCATCGCCGGGGGGCTCTGGGCAGCCCTCACCGGGTATCTGAAAGCCCGCTGGAACGTCAACGAGATCATCACCACGCTGATGATGAACTACATCGCCCTCCTTGGCCTGGACTATTTCGTCTACGGCCCCTGGAGGGATCCCACAAGCCTTGGATTCCCCATGACGCCGCCCTTTCCCGAGGCGGCCCGGATTCCTCAGCTCTTCGGGACGCGGGTCCATCTGGGGATCCTTCTGGCGCTGCTCTTTGCCGTTCTCTACCGGGTACTCATGCGGTGGACCCAATGGGGTTTCGAGATACGTGTCACCGGCGAGAACCCCAGGGGAGCCGAATACGCCGGGATCAACACAACGCGGAATGTGGTGCTGGTCATGTTTCTTTCCGGTGCCGTCGCCGGCCTCGCGGGCATGTGCGAACTCGCCGGCCTTCAAGGGAGGCTC
This sequence comes from Synergistales bacterium, assembly GCA_021736445.1. Classification (NCBI taxonomy): domain Bacteria; kingdom Thermotogati; phylum Synergistota; class Synergistia; order Synergistales; species Synergistales bacterium. The sequence goes on from JAIPGA010000006.1 coordinate 6,801, forward strand.
CAGCCCGGATTCTCGGTGGGCTACGGCTACACGGCGATCATTGTGGCCTGGCTGGCGCGTCTCCACCCCGTGGGGATCATCGTGGTCTCTTTCCTGATGGGGGCCCTTCTGGTGGGAGGGGACACGCTGCAGATCGTCATGGGGCTTCCCCTGTCCAGCGTACAGGTTCTGCAGGGGCTGATCCTCTTTTCCGTTCTCGGCGGGGACTTCTTCCGCCGCTATAGAATCCGGTTCCCGGGCAAAGGGGGCAGGGCGTAATGGACATTCTCATACCGATCCTCGCCGCGGCCGTACGGAGCGGCACACCCATTCTCTACGCAACCCTGGGGGAGATCCTTACGGAGAAGGCGGGTGTCCTCAATCTGGGGATCGAAGGCATCATGCTGCTCGGCGCCTTCTCCGGATTCGCGACCACCTTCGCCACCGGGTCGCCCTGGATCGGCCTGGGGGTCGCCTTCCTTGTCGGTGTGGCCGCCGCCGCCATCCACGCCGTGCTCTGTGTCAGCCTGGGAGCCAATCAGGTGGTCAGCGGCCTGGCCATCACCATGTTCGGCACCGGCGCCAGCGCACTGCTCGGCAGGGATCTCATCGGCAAGACCATTCAGGGCCTCTCCCCTGTCCATCTCCCCCTTCTGGGGGATATCCCTGTTCTCGGCCCTGTGCTGTTCCGGCAGGATCCGCTGGTGTATCTCTCCTTCTTCCTGGTCGCAGGGATCTGGTTCTTCCTCTCCTCTACCCGGCCCGGACTGAGTCTTCGGGCCGTCGGCGAGAGCCCGCAGTCCGCCGAATCGGTGGGTTTGAGCGTGGCCAGGACACGGTACCTCTACACACTGCTGGGAGGCGGGATCGCTGCAGTGGGCGGGGCCTATCTCTCGGTGGTCACCAGCCATATGTGGGTGGAACGGATGACGGCGGGCCGGGGCTGGATCGCCATCGCCCTGGTGATCTTCGGAATCTGGCATCCCCTGCGGGCCGCCTTCGGTTCCTACCTCTTCGGCGGAGTCGGTGCGCTCCAGCTCCGTATCCAGGCCGCTGGGACCCGGGTCCCCGCTCCCCTTCTCCTGATGCTGCCCTATATCCTCACTATCGTCGTTCTTGTGTTTATCGCCGTACGGAAAGGCAAAGGCGTGCTCCTCGGCGCGCCGGCGGGCCTGGGTCAGCACTTCAACCGCGAGGAACGGGAATAGACTGGAGCGCATCCTTCCTCTCCAGTACAGATGAGCGCGGCCACGGGTTCCCCCACGGCCGCGCTCATCGATTCAGTACCGGGCGACGTTCCCGGCTCCCTTTACTCTTCCTGTTTCGGTTCCTCCGGCGGCTCGCTTCCGGGCATGGGGACACCGATACCGCGTTCCTCGGGCGTCCCGGGAACGATGGAATCCCAGAAGGCCGCACAGATCCCGGCGACGGCCATGGGCGTGCTCATGAGGGCCCAGACCACCTGTCCGGCGACACCGATACCGAAAAAGTAGGCCTTCTGTTCGGTCGCCCAGCCGGGCAATCCGAGCGCCATGAGGAACGAAAACCCGACGATGAGGATATTCCGCTGACTGCCCATGTCGGCCCTGGTGAGCACCTGGATCCCCAGGGCGCCGATGGTGCCGAAGAGCGCTATGTAGGCACCGCCGATCACCGGGGTGGGTACCGTAGCGACCAGGGCGCCCAGCTTCCCCACCATGCTCATCATGATCAGCAGGACGGCACCGGTCCGCACCACCCAGCGGGAGGCCACACCTGTCAGTCCGATGAGACCGACATTCTCGGTGTAGGATGTGGTCCCCACGGCACCGAGGAAACCGGCCAGGGCACAGTTGGCGCCTTCAGCCCCAACCCCCCTGCTGATGGTCTGCGGGCTCGGGTCGTCGAGCCCCGCGGCATAGGAACAGGAGTGGTAGTCGCCGATGGACTCGATCATGGCGGCAAAGAATCCGGCAGCCAGCGCACCGACCGCCACAAAGCTGAACTTCGGGGGCCCCCAGTGCATCAACCCGGTGAACCGGAACCACTGGGCGTTCGCGATCTCCGTCATATCCACAAAGGCCGGATGGCCGGGCCCAAAGATCCCGGCGACACTGCCGATGTAGCAGACCAGGTAGGCGATCACCACGGAAGAAAGCACCGAAAAGATATTGAAGTATCTGTTTTTGCTCATCAGCCCAAAGAAGAACACACAGACCACCACAAGCAGCGAGACCGGCCAGTACTGGGCGGCGTTGGACTTGACGGCCACATCGTAGAGGGAAAACCCGATGGCCATGATGGTCGGCCCGATGACGATCGGCGTGATCAGCTTGCGGATCAACCCCACGATCCGGCTGTATCCGATCACCGAAAGGAAGAGACCGCCCACAATCAGACCTCCCCCGACATACTGCATGATCACGCCGGGCCCCATGGCTTCGTAGATACCGATCACCGTCATGATAGGGGGGATAAAGCTGAAGCTCGACCCCTGCACGATCGGCAATCCCGACCCCAGCAACGGACTGGTCTGGATCAGTGTCGCGATCCCCATGGCCAGATAGACGCAGGAGATCAGGGCGGCGATCTGCGCCGTATTCATCCCCATCGCAGGCCCCAGTACCAGCGGAACCAGCGTGGTCGCCCCAAAGAGGGTCAACACATGCTGTGCTCCGGCGAGCAGCATGATCGGCAACGGCGGCCTGTCCAGCAGACCGTACACCACTGTCTTTCTCGACATCACTGTAACCTCCCTCAGGATACTGCCTCTATCTTTTGCAGGGCAGTCCGAAAACCTCGGACATTATCACAGAACCGGCACAGGATTTCCACCGCCGTTGTCTCAAAGCGTCCATTTTGACAGCAGGGCGCCGCACCCCTAGAATTCCTATGCAGCAGCATAGAAAGGACGTCGGTCATCGATGATCAAACTCGAAGGGATCAACCTGAGCTTTGGGGAGACCCAACTCTTCCGGAACCTCACCTGGCATATCCCGGATGGCGCCAAGATCGGCCTGGTAGGCCGCAACGGCGCAGGCAAAACCACGCTCTTCCGCCTGATGCTCGGCCAGGAGACCCCGGACAGCGGTACGGTCACCACCCCTGGCAAGGCGCGGCTGGGATTCCTTCCCCAGGAAACGGTGGCTCTCGGCGAGGGCACGGTGCTCTCCTATCTCAAAGCCTACACAGGTATGGCGCAGCTGGAAGCGGAACTGGCCCGCCTCGAGGAGCGGATCACCGGGCTGAGCGCAAGGAAACAGCACGACAATGACCGGGAACTCCAGTCGCTCCTCCACCGCCACGACCAGGTCCTCCACCGGTTCCACCTCCTCGGCGGATACGGCTTTGAAGCCGAGATGAGCAGAACCCTGGCGGGCCTGGGGTTCCCCCCCGGTGCCGCCTCCAGGGCCTGCAGCGAATTCTCGGGGGGGTGGAAGATGCGGATCTTCCTCAGCGCTCTGCTCCTCTCCAGACCTGATATCCTGCTTCTCGACGAACCGACCAACCACCTGGATACCGAGAGTATGGAATGGCTGGAACAGTATCTCCAGGCCCATTCCGGGACGATCATCGCCATCTCCCACGACCATCGTTTCCTCGACCGTATCATGGGCGGCATCGCCGAGCTGGTATCGCAACGGATCATGGTCTACCAGGGCAACTACAGCCAGTTCCTGCAGAAGCGGAACCAGTATATCGAACAGATCCGCAGGGAACAGGCCCAGCTCCAGGAGCGGAAACAGCAGCTCGAACGCTTTATCGGCCGCTTTCGCTACACCGCCAGCCACGCCTCGCAGGTGCAGAGCAAGATCAAGCAGCTGGAGAAACTGGAGGCGCAGGAGCAGACGCTTCCCGAAGAACCGCAACGCGTCCGCTTCGCCTTCCCCGAATGCCCGCGCAGCGGCCTGCAGGTCGTCACAGCCAGGGATGTACGGAAACAGTACGGGGAGAACACCGTCTTCGATGGTGTCTCCCTGGAGGTCCAGCGCGGGGAGCGGGTGGCGCTTGTGGGGGCGAACGGGGCCGGGAAATCGACGCTGTGCAGGATGCTCAGCATGCAGGAGCCGCCCACCCTTGGGGATGTGGCCTACGGCTACAATGTTCACCTCGGTTTCTTCTCCCAGGAGAGCCAGCACAACCTGGACTACAGCCGCACCGTCTGGGAGGAGATCACCAACACGGGGTCGGAGATCAACGCCTGCAGGAAACGGGATCTCCTGGGCGGATTCCTCTTCCGCGACGACGACATCCACAAACCGGTGCAACTCCTCTCGGGGGGAGAGAAATCCCGGCTGGCCCTGCTCAAACTCCTCCTCCAGCCGCTGAATCTGCTGATCCTCGATGAACCGACCAACCACCTGGATATGACCACCAAGGACCTCTTCCAGGACGCGCTGCTCTCCTTTGGGGGCACGGTGATCATCGTCTCCCACGACAGGTACTTCCTCGACCAGCTGATCACGCGGGTCCTGGAGGTCCGTGGGGGAGGACTTCACGAATACCTCGGCAACTACAGCTATTTCATCGAGAAACGGGCGGAACAACGCGAACGGCAGGGGGATACCGCCTCCCAATCCAGCGACACCGCCACCAAAACGCCGACGCCGGAACAGCCCCGCTCCCGGAAGGAAGCACGGCGGAAGGAATCGGAGGAACGCAAACAGAAAGGTCGGGAACGGAGAGAGGTCACCGACCAGCTTGAACCGCTGGAAGAACAGATCGAGGAGCTGGAACGGGAAAAGAGCGAGGTGGAAGAAAGGCTCTGCGACCCCCAAACGCTCCAGAACGCTCAGGAGGTACAGTCGCTGATGCGGCGCCTCAACGACATCAATGGAACCCTCGACACACTCTTTCCGCAGTGGGAGAGATTGATGGAACAGCTCCACGCCGCCGAAGAGGCCACAGGCTGACCCCCAGGGGACACGGCAACCCCACCGGGCATGCGGCCCGGCGCAACACGTCCCGCACCAGGCGAAAGGCCTGACACGGGACGTCGGTGAGCACTCCGTAAGCCGGGTTCTGTATCAAAGACCACCATTTATCTCGGAGAGGGCTCGCGCCCTCCCTCCAGCGACCGTACCCGGGGGTCAGCGGGCCGCCTCGTCCCCCCCTATTCGGTCTTGCTCCAGACGGGGTTTACCTAGCCCGCCGGTCGCCCGGCGGCTGGTGAGCTCTTACCTCACCGTTTCACCCTTACCCGGCACTTGGAAGAAACCAAAGCAGCATAGAACCTACAGCAGGGTACCGGGCGGTATATTTCTGTGGCACAGCCTGGGGTTCGCACCCACTGGACGTTATCCAGCGTCTTGCCCTGCGGAGCCCGGACTTTCCTCCGGTTTGCACCGGCGGTGGTCTGAAGTACTCACCAGGGAGATACTATACCAGGGATCCGCAAAAATGGAAGCACGTCGGCGTTCCGTGTACAATAGCAGGCTACAGAGCATCGATTGTTCGTTCCTCGCCACAGGCACCATCGCTTTGCCGACACCAGTCCAAGAAACGGAGAGGGATACCATGAGCGAACGCGTTTATCCAGCCCCGCCCGAATACGAAGAATTCAAAAAGCAGATCCGGAATCTCACCGGCATCGACCTGAACTCCTACAAATACCAGATCCATCGCCGGGTCCACATGTTGATGCAGCGCTGGCGTATCGACGACTACACGGCCTTCTTCCGCCTCCTCAAAGACAACGAGGACAGGTTGCGGGAGTTCCTGGACTACCTGACCATCAACGTATCCGAGTTCTTCCGGAACCCCCCACGCTGGTGGGAGATCAGAGACAGTCTCATCCCGAACCTCATGGAACTGCGGAAATCGAAGAAGCTTGCCCTGTGGAGCGCCGGCGCCGCCACGGGTGAAGAGCCCTACTCGCTGGGCATCCTTTCTGCTGAGATAGGGCTCAAGGTCCCGCCCAAGGTGCAGGCCATGGACATCGATGCGGGAGCCCTGGCCAAGGCGAAAAAGGGCCACTATCTCAAGCGGCAGCTCGCCAACGTGCCTCAGGAATGGCTGCAGCGGCATCTGGAGCCTGTAGAAGAGAATATCTACACCGTCAAACAGCATATCAAAGACAGGGTCAATTTCGTCCGGGGCAACCTCATCGACGATGCCTTCTCGGAGGAGCACTTCGATATGATCCTCTGTCGGAACGTGGTGATCTACTTTTCCCCGGAGACCAAGTCGCTTCTGTACAGAAAGTTCTTCAACGCGCTGAAACCCGGCGGCTACCTCGTTGTGGGTTCCACGGAGCAGATCTTCGAATACCGAAAGATCGGTTTCGCTTCGGCCGGACCCTTTCTCTATCAGCGGCCGCGGTAGGCCTTTGCCAAACGGACATACTCCCCCGCCTGGCGGAGCAGCCGCTCCGCCTCCTCTTCACTGACCTGACGGACCACCTTCGCCGGCACCCCCATGACGAGACTGCAGGGGGGTATCGCCATGCCTTCCGGGACCAGCGCACCGGCGGCGACCACGGAGTGCGATCCCACCACCACTCCATCCAGGACCGTGGCCCCCATCCCGACCAGCGTCCCGTCCCCAACGGTACAGCCGTGGACCGTGGCGCCGTGGCCCACGGTCACGTCGCTTCCGATCAGGGCCGGGAGCTCCCGGGTGACGTGGACCGTACTGTTGTCCTGTATGTTGGAACGCTCTCCCACCTCGATCCGCTTGATATCCCCCCGGAGCACCGTATGGAACCACACACTGGCGTCCGTGCCGAGCGAAACCTCCCCGATAAGGACAGCGGAGGGCGCTATCCACGCTGCCTCCGCTGTCCGGGGAGTGTTGCCGTCGAAGGGGATGGAAAGATAGGGAACACCCATCGGATCACTCCCATCTGTCGTTCTGCCGGCGCAGTCTCGTGCTGCAGGGCCTTCCGGCTAGTGGGCCCTGATGATCTCCTTGATCACCATGAGCCGACTCAGGGTGGCGCGCTCCTGTTCGTCCAGCTTCATGGTGATGTAGTGGATGGTCTCCTCAAAGGAAGGGATCAGAACATGCTCCAGGGCGTTGACACGCCGCCGGGTGCGCTCGATCTCGGTAGCCATCAGATTGAGCGCCTTCTCCTCCGAAGCCAGTTTGAGCAGTTCGGGCAACAGCCTGGAGAAATGCTCCAGGGCCACATCGAGGCTTCCGCCGGTGGTGGCGAATCCGTAGTTGCGGACACTGCCCTCCTGGACAATGTCGTATTCCGGCACCTCCACGCTCATGACGTTCTTGAAGCGTACATTGAGACTGCTCTGGATGCCGGGAATCATCAACGCCTGTTCGAGAACGGCGGGCACCGTCTGGGCCCGGGCGAGGAGGAAGTTCTTCCGGCAGGTCATGAGATGCTCCTCCACCTCTTCCCGGAGCTGCCGCAGTGTTTTGGCCCGCTGCAGGAACTCTTTAATGAGGGCGTCCTGTTTGTCCTTGAGGAGCTTGTGACCCCGTTTGGCAACGATGAGGCGCTTCTTCAGCCGAGAAAGCTCCATCCTGTTGGGATTCACATTCTGTCGTTTGGCCATGGCCACGCCTCCCTACACGCTAGTGCTGCTCCGCTTTCTCGGTCGACTCTTCATTCTGCTCTTCCAGTCCCTCCAGCCGCGGTTTCAGATACTTCTCGATGTAGGCGTCGCGGACACGCTTGAGCTCCCTGGTGGGTATCCGGGTGAGGAGACACCACCCCTGCTCGAGGGTCTGTTCGATGGTGCGCTCTTCGTACTCGCCCTGGCGGATGTACTGTTCCTCGAAGTCGTCGGCGAAATCGGCAAAGGCCTTGTCCTCCGTGGAGAGCGCCCCCTCGCCGAGGATCACCGCAAGCTCCTTGGCCTCCTTGCCCCTCGCGTAGGCGGCGAAGAGCTGATTCATCAGGTCGGCGTGGTCTTCCCTTGTTTTGCCCTTGCCGATCCCCTTGTCCTTCAGACGGGAGAGGGAAGGCATGACATCCACCGGCGGATAGATCCCCTTGCGGTGGAGCGCCCTGCTCAGGATGATCTGTCCCTCGGTGATGTAGCCGGTGAGGTCGGGAATGGGATGTGTCTTGTCGTCTTCAGGCATGGTCAGGATGGGGAACTGGGTGATCGAGCCCTTGCGCCCCTTGATCCGTCCGGCGCGTTCGTACATGGTGGCCAGGTCCGTGTAGAGATAGCCCGGGTAGCCGCGGCGTCCGGGGACCTCCTTGCGGGCCGCCGAGATCTCCCGCAGCGCTTCGCAGTAGTTGGTCATGTCCGTCATGATAACCAGGACGTGCATGTCCTGCTCGAAGGCCAGGTATTCGGCACAGGTAAGGCCCAGCCGGGGTGTGGTGATCCGTTCGATCGCCGGATCATCGGCCAGGTTGACATACATGACCGCCCGCTCAAGGGCACCGGTCTTCCGGAAATCCTCCATGAAGAAGGAGGCCTCCTCGAAGGTGATCCCCATGGCGACAAAGACCACGGCAAAGGCCTCGTGACCGCTGATGACCGTGGCCTGCCGCGCCACCTGGGCGGCGATCCGGTTGTGGGGCATGCCGCTCCCCGAGAAGATCGGCAGCTTCTGTCCCCGGACAATGGGGTTCATCCCGTCGATGGCCGAGACCCCGGTCTGGATGAATTCCGAAGGGTAGTCCCTGGAAAAGGGATTGATGGGGTACCCGTTGATATCGATCTTCTTGTTGGCGACAATCTGTTCGCCCCCGTCGATGGGCTCGCCGCGTCCATTGAAGATACGCCCCAGCATCCCCTCGCTCACCGGCAGGGTCAGCACCTTGCCGAGAAAGCGCACCCTGGTGGTGTCCAGGTCGATACCGGAGGTTCCCTCGAAGACCTGCACCATGGCGCTGTCCGTGGAGATCTCCAGCACCCTGCCGTTGCGGCGCTCCCCGTTACTGAGCTGGATCTCCACCAGTTCATCGTACCGGACATCCTCCACCCTCTCCACCATCAGCAACGGTCCGGAGAGATCGGATATGGTTCGGTATTCCTTAGGCAACATCAGATTCACCACCTGTCGGCAGGATCTCCTGGATCGCCTGCACAATCTCGTCTTCCAGCGCCCGTATCGTATCGAGGTCGGATTCTTCCTGATAGCGCATACGGGCGATCTTCTCCCGCACGGGCAGTGAAAACAGGGAATCCATGGGCGTACCCCGATTGAGCGCATCGAGGCCTTCCCTGTGGAACTCCAGGATGTTTTTCAGCATCAGGAACTGCTTTTCCATGGATGCATAGGTGTCGATCTCGTGGAAGGCGTTCTGGTGGAGAAAGTCCTCGCGCAGGGACTTCGCCGTTTCCAGCACCATCCGCTCCTTTCTGGAGAGAGCGTCCACACCGACAAGGCGCACGATCTCAAGCAACCGGTCTTCCTCCTCGAGAAGCGACATGGCCTCGGTGCGCAGGGCGCTCCACTCGTCGTCGTACTGTCGGTCCCAATACTGCCCCAACCGATCGTCGTAGAGTGAATAGCTGTTCAGCCAGTTGATGGCCGGGAAGTGCCGCTGATAGGCGAGATTCGCATCGAGCCCCCAGAACACCTTGGTGACACGCAGCGTATTCTGGGTGACCGGCTCGGAGAGGTCGCCCCCCGGCGGCGAGACGGCGCCGATCACCGAGACGGCGCCCTCCTGTTCCTGTCTGCCCTTGCAGATCGCCCTGCCGGCGCGTTCGTAGAAGGAGGCAAGCCGGGTACCGAGATAGGCGGGATAGCCCTCTTCTCCGGGCATCTCCTCGAGACGTCCGGAGATCTCCCGCAGCGCTTCGGCCCAGCGGCTCGTCGAATCGGCCATGAGCGCCACGGAGTACCCCATGTCGCGGAAGTATTCGGCAATGGTGATCCCCGTGTAGATGCTGGCCTCGCGGGCCGCCACCGGCATGTTCGAGGTGTTGGCGATCAGCACGGTCCGTTTCATCAGAGGGTGGCCGGTCCGCGGGTCTTCCAGCTCGGGGAATTCCAGCAGCACGTCGGTCATCTCGTTGCCGCGTTCCCCGCAGCCTACGTAGACCACGATCTCCGCATCGGCCCATTTGGCCAGCTGGTGCTGGATCACCGTTTTCCCCGAACCGAAGGGACCGGGGACACAGGCGGTGCCCCCCCGGGCGATGGGGAAGAAGGTGTCCACCACACGCTGTCCCGTGTTGAGCGGCACCTCCGGCGCAAGCCTCTGGCTCACCGGCCGGGGGAACCGCACCGGCCAGCGCTGCAGCATCCTGACCTCGTGTTTTCCGCCGTTGTCATCCTCGATGACGACCACCACGTCCTCGACGGTGAAACTGCCCTTCTCGATCTTCTTGACCGTTCCGGAGACCCCTCCGGGAACCAGCACACGATGCTCCACCAGAACGGTTTCCTGTACCACGCCCAGGACATCGCCGGGGTTGACGGTACTCCCCTGTTCCACCTGGGGCTCGAAGGCCCACTCCTGATTTCGGTTGATTGCGGGGACCGAGATCCCCCTGGAGATAAAGGGGCTCTCCGCCTCCTCCTCGATCAACCGAAGGGGCCGCTGGATACCGTCATAGAACTGCTCGATAAGGCCGGGACCGAGTTCCACACTCAGCGGTTCCCCGGTACTCACCACCTTCTCGCCGGGCATGATGCCCGAGGTTTCTTCGTAGACCTGGATCGAAGCCTCGCCGGATTTCAGTTCGATGATCTCGCCGACAAGCCCAATCTCACCGACGCGCACCACGTCGAACATGCCAGCCTGTTGCATGCCCTCCGCTATGACCAACGGCCCCGATATCTTCTTGATACTGCCTTGTATTGTTTTTTGCTGGGCCACCAAGTATCGCCTCCAGAATATCCTGCCAGATACGCAAGCGGTGTCTTAGGAACCACTCGCAAAGATGTCCATGCCAACAGCCTTCTCGACACTCGTCCGAATCATCTCCGATCCGATTCCCGTGGCGCTCTTCTGGTTCGGGAGCGGGATGATACTCACCGGATAGGTTTGGTTCAGCTCGTTCACCTCTTCGCGGAGTTCGATAAACCAGTTCTCGTCGAGAAAGATCACCGCACACTCCGCTGCGAGCCTGCGCAGGCTTTCCAGTGCTTCCCCCTCATCAAGGACATGGGGTTCGACACCGACAGCCTGGAAGGGAAGGACGCTGTCCCTGTCCCCCGCCGCCACCATCCGGGCCTTCCGATTATTCCGTTCAGGAGACATTCCGCAACAACTCCCAGGCTTTGTCCGTATTCATCTGATTCTTCTTCGCCACCAGCACAATCCGGAGATTCTTGGTCTCTATCTCCTTCTGCCAGAGGAACCGGATGACCTCTTCCGGGGCAAAGGGCTGATTGGCGTACCTGTCGATAACAAACGTCAGAAATTCGTCAAGCAGCCTGTCCAGGGTTTCTACGCTCAGCTCGTAGTTCCGCGGCTCTTCCAGTTTCGCCATCATGGCCGAGGCGTCGGCGTAGCCGAGCAGTCTGCTCCAGGACTCGGGGGTTTCGGCGTACATGGCAGAGAGGACCGGCTGCGAGATCACCCCGCCGTCGAGGAGAAAGCCGTAGATCGATCCCTGCTCGACACCGAAGCGCTTGAGCCGCATGAGGGAACGCAGGTTTTCGGCGTCCACCCGGGATTTGTACCAGGAGATCACCCCGGGGTACGCCAGCCTGGAGACAAAGGCGCCCATGATCTTGTACATGGCGGCATCGAGCTCGCACTCCACCCAGAGCATCTCGTGATGCTGCTCCCAGGTTGATTTGCAGTCGCGCATCGCGTCATCGAACCCGTAGGGGAGCTGGTCGAAGTTGTCCGTCTCGACAGCCGAGATGATCGTGTCGGTTTCGATGCTCCCCAGGGAGGAGAGCAGATCCCATCGGCGCTCCTTCCCCTGTTTCTGGAGTATTGTGCTTTTGAACGCCACCTTCAGATTGTGTACATCGTAGGGCAGCTGGAAGAGGGTGACCAGCTGCGGGTCCGGCACAAAACGTTTGACCTGGGTGAAGATGTCTGCCAGCTCCTGCACGAGAACCTGCTCGAAGTCCGTCCTCTCGCCCGCCTCGTTGAGCCAGGGGGCGTAGGCGGTCTCGCCGAGTATCTTGTAGCACGCAGCGAAATCCGGGGCCTCAAGCAGGCGGTTGTAGACCCTCTCATCGATCAGCCGGACTCCCATGGAGTGTATCCGTGCAATGGCATACCCGTAGGCTTCTACTCTGGACATCAGGCGCACCACCCTCGCTTACGCGGAAAAGAGCTTTTCATAGACCGTGGATTCCAGATCCTCTTGTGTTGTTGCGACAAGCATCTCAAAGGTGCAGTTCGTCTCGATACGGCCGCGACGGAGGATAAAACCACCCTGGAAAGAGCCCTGCTCTCCGGCAAGCTTCAGCGAAGAACCGTGCTTTTCGTTGAAGGCATCGAGCCATTCCCGGGTAAGCACCTTCTCCGCCTTCCCGACGACGACCTCCTCGTCTCCGGAAACCATGGCCTCTTCCAGAAGCTGCTCCGCAAAGGAACCGTATTCCTCATTGGAGAGATTCTGCAGTCTGTCCAGAGCCTTGGCAAAGACATCGCGGATCAGCGTTTTCTGGAAGCCCAGCCTGGCCTTCTTGATGTCCAGATCGGCAACGATTTCATGACGCTGAAACACCTTGGGCTTTTCGTCGTTGATCTTCCTCTGGTTTTCCTTTTCCCGTTCCTCTATCTCCTGTTCGGCGAACTCCTTTGTCTTCGTCGCTTTTCGGTTCGCCTTTTCCTTTATCTCCCGGGCCTTCTCGTCGGCCTCCTGCTGTATCTTCGTTTTGATATCTGCGAGTGCCACAATGGTTCCCCCTTCCCGTGGGGAGTTACAGCTGGATGCTGTTCAGCAGGATAATGGTCACCAGGAGCGCAAAGACTGCGTAGGTCTCCACCATTGCCGGCAGAACGATGGCTTTCCCCGTTTCTTCCGGACGCTTCACGACCATGTGGATACAGGCAGCGCAGGTCTTGCCCTGGGCCCAACCCGTGTAGAACCCGGCGATGGCGATGGGAAGACAGGCAAAGAGGATACCCAGTCCCTGCCAGAGGGAGACCTCGACATCACCGCCGCCGAAGAGGCCGACCTTGAGGATGGCAAAGAAGGCCGCCAGCAGCCCGTAGATGCCCTGTGTTCCGGGGAGCGCCTGCATCAGCAGCACGAGGCCGAACTTCTTCGGGTCTTCGGTCATCACACCTGCACCGGCTTCGCCGGCCACGCCGATTCCCAGACCGGAACCCGCTCCGGCGAACCCTGCAGCCAATGCTGCCCCAAGGGCGGCAAGCATGGTGCCCATGATATCTTCCATAAAAAACCACTCCTCTCAAGAAATCACGTTTTATTATGCTTAATGTTGATGTACTTCGTATTGTATTCAAAGGGCTCCATGAACCGTCCGCCGGCACTGTAGAACTTGCTGAAAAACTCGACATACTGCAGACGGAGGGAGTGGATGAAGGCCCCGAGTACGTTGACGGCGATACTGAAGGTATGCCCTATCAGGAATACAAAGAGACCGATGAGCCACCCCACATAGGGAACATCGCCTATCAGCGTCACCAGCATGTTGACGATCATCGCGATGGCGCCTGTCGCCATGCCCAGGGCGAGAAGACGGCTGTAGCTCAGGATGTCGGAAATATAGGAGGTCACATTGTACAGGCTGAGCAAACCCGTCATGGCCTTCCCCAGAAGTGTGGGCTTCTCCCGGCCCTGGGTCGCCACAAGCAGGCCGGCGCCGAAGGCGGCGCAGAGCTTCCCGAGAAGGGAAAACGAGGCGCCCACACCCTGCGACCCCAGCGCGATCAGGAGGATTCCGATAAGGATGAGCCCCCAGCCGCCCTGATCGCCGATCGCCGCGATCCGGTCTCCCTGCTTCCAGTTGTCGCGGAAGGCGAGACCGAGACCGTACAGCACCTGTACAAATCCTAACGCCAGGGCTATGAGCAGGTAGGTGATGGGATCTTCCATGGGGTTGATGAGCGAGATCCCCTCTACCACAGGCTGGAAGAAGGAGAGGAAGGGGAAGGCGGCAAAGAGGTTGCCGAGCCAGCTCCCGCAGAGGATGCCTACAGCAATGGTGGAGACGCCGCCGAAGAGGAAGAGATTGAAAAAGCGACGGGTTTCACCCTCCATCCTGTATTTGTAGATCAGAAGGAGGATCAATCCCGTGATGACCACCCCGTATCCGGCATCGCTCAGGCACATTCCGAAAAAGAGGATAAAAAAGGGCGCCATGGGAACGGTTGGATCCATGGCATGGTAGTGCGGTGCCCCGTAGAGCTTGGTCAGGACCTCGCAGGGTCGTGCGTAGGCAGGAAGCCGCAGCAGGGCGGGCGGGTCTTCGTCAGGCTCGGGGTCGGTGCTGCTCAGATCGGTGGGAAGATCCAGGGCGCTGACCGCTGCTTCAAGCTCCTCCAGCCGATCCGCGGGGCACCAGAGCGTGTACGCCACCGTCCGTTCCGTACGTCCCGCTTTGTTCAAGGCCTCGCCGCGGTCCCGCAACACACCGAGGTAGTCCACTGCCTTCCGGCATTCGGGCACCCATTCATCAGCCAGTGCAGCGGCCCGTTCTTCCAGCTCGAGACGCTCCTGTTGCAACGCCTCCTCACGATCGTGGAGGCGTGCCTCCTCGTCTCCGACAAACCCGGACAGACTCTGCGGGAGGTCGACCTTGGAAAAGGGATACTGCCCGAGCAGCTCTTCGATCTTCTGCGCTTTCTCCGTCTCGTACAGGATGGCGACCACCGGCGGCGCATCCTTCTCCTCGGGGGCAAAGCGGCGGCATTCCCCCATGGTATCCAGATTTTCCTCGATCACCGCCTCGAACTGCTCCGCCTGCGCCGCAGGGATCGTTCCCACCACGCCGCGGACACGCTCTGTTCCCGTTGTCAGCAGGGAGAGTTCGTAGGGAAATGATCGGATGGAAGACAACGTCTCAAGCAGAGAGGCGATCTGTCCCCTCTCCGTGTTGATCTGGCTCAGCCGCCGTTCCAGCGTACGGCTCTCCTTGGAGAGAGAGGCGAAGTCGGCGGCGTCCTTCAGATCCTTCAGCTCCTCCAGGGAATAGGAATCCTTTGCTCCGAGAAGCCGTTCCATGGCGTTTTCCGGGTCATCGTAGTGGGACTCGAGGAAACGCAGGGCAAAGCGGAGATCGGTCAGCTCATTCTCGAGATGCTGCAATGCGTCGCTGTCCATCCCCCCGGCCTGTTTCTTCTTCCCACCCTGCTCCTGCTCCGAAATCAGCTCACAGGAACGCATATCCTGCAGAATGCCGATGATATCATCCCTGGCGTCGCGATGCGCTATGATTCTGACCTTTTTAACCTTTGCGATAGCCATACTGCTTCATCACCTCTTGCGCAACCCAGTCGGCCACTTTATCCACACGACTCTCCTGCTTCCGGACGTCCTCTTCCGCCTTCTCGATGCCCTTCTTCCGGATCGATTCCGCGTGTTCGGCGGCCTCCTGCCTGAAGCGCTCAATGGATTTACGGTAGGTTCTCGTTGTCTGCTGGCGCGCCTCCTTCTTCCGTTCTTCCGCATCGGTTCTGGCCTTCTCGACAATCTGCTGCGCCTCTCGTCGTGCAGTCTTGACCGTCTCCTGGGCCTCCCGTTCCATTGCACGTATCTCCTCGGTCGTATTCTGCGCGTTCACCATACCACCCCCCTTTTCAGCACGTTGTCGGTGCTTCCTCAGGAAAGACAATTTGTGGGATTACCCCACAGGACATTAAAACAATTCTACGCGAAGCCACAAAGTTGTGTCAAATCAGGCAATTCGCGAAAAATTCGCAAAATATTCGAAAGAAAGACAAACTTGCATCAACCTTTCGGCAGATACAAGAAAAGGGAGGCTAGGCCTCCCTGAATACCCTGGAGCGGAAAACGGGACTCGAACCCGCGACCCTCAGCTTGGGAAGCTGATGCTCTACCAACTGAGCTATTTCCGCCTTCGCAACACGCCCTGAATTATAGAAGCCCAGGGGCATCAATGCAAGCGCCAATTATTGCATTCACTCTCCCGGGGCCCCGTTTTCCGCAGGTCCCTCTGCAACGTCACCACGGACTCCACATGATAGGTCTGGGGGAACATATCGAAGAGACGCATCCGGGGCATCCTGTACCCACCTCGCTCCACAAGGACACGGAGGTCCCGGGCAAGCGTAGCGGGATTGCAGGAAACATAGACCACCGTCTCCGGCCCGGCGCTCTGGATCCATTGGAGCAGTTCCGGCGTACAGCCGCTCCTGGGCGGATCGAGGACAACGCACTGGGGGCACCGTTCCATCCTCCTCACGGCCGCCGTGACGTCATCGCAGACAAAGGACACGTTCGACGCACCGAGGGCGGCGCCGTTACGCCGGGCATCCTTGACAGCCGCGTTCTGTCCCTCCACCGCCACCACCTCCCCTACATGAGGCGCCAGCATCAGGGCCAGCACGCCGACACCGGAAAAGAGCTCCACCACCCTTTCGCAGCCGCAGCGATCCACCTCGGCAAGGACATAGTTGAAGAGCCGCTCCGCCTGCAGGGTGTTCACCTGGAAAAAGGACTCCATATGAAAGGCAAACCGGAGACCGCAGAGACACTCCGCAAGCGAGGGCTCCCCGTGCATGCTCCTGTAACGGCGCTCTCCGGGCAACCGGCCGAAGACGGACGCGGAGGCACCGTACTCCCGGAGCGCTCCATACAGCCTGTCCAGCTCCCTTTCGGAGAACGGTGACGCGTGGTCGATCCCGAGAGCCACATGCCCCGTGCGCACCCCCGTACGGAGGCGCAGTGCGACTCCTTCACTCCCTTTGTGCTCTCCAAGGGCACCCTGCATCCCTTCCAGAAGCTCAGGAAGATCCTGGAGCAGCCGTTCCAGGGGAGGGGCAAGGACGGGACACCGGGAAAGGGGAACCACAGATCTGCTCTTCTCCTGATAGAACCCAACACTCGGCCGCCGGGATCCCGCCGGATACCAGCCCCGCAGGATCGCATGGTTCCGATAGCCGAAGCGATCCGGGCTTGGCTGACAGAGAGGGATCCCCTCCTCGGGAACGATCCCGCCGCCGATCCTTCTGAAGTGATCTTCCAGAATCGCCTGCTTCAGTCTCATCTGCAAGGTCGGCGCGGCATGCTGGAGATGACAGCCGCCACAGCTGCCGTAGTGGCTGCAGGGCGGAGCGATACGGAAGGGACTCGACCTGTGGATCTCCAGCACCTCTCCATAGGCATAGCTCCTCCGTTCCCGGATGGTCCTGGCGATCACCCGTTCCCCGGGGAGCGCCCCGGGAAGAAAGACCACCTTCCGGCTCTCCGGTTCGCGGCCGATCCCCTCACCGCGGCTGTTGACAGCGGAAACCTCGAATGTTCTTGCCTGTTCATGCATACGCCTCAGCTCCATAGACTCCTCTGGTTCCTGCAGATCAGGGACAGAAGGGGAGAAACGACAAATAGGGGGAGGACACAGGGAAACCCTGCTCCTCCCCCTATTCTATCAGGTGATATCTTCAGGGGTTCCCTGCGGAAGGGATCTACTTCACCAGGGCGTACCCCTCTTCAAAGGCCTTGGCGTTCAGCTCCTCCGTTCCCCTGGGAACCCTGTCGAGGATGGCGTTCTTGATGGACTCCGGCTTGAAAAGCCCCTTGCGCTCCAGGAACTTCGCCGCAGCACCGAGAGCGACCATATTCGTCACGATCATCTTCCCGATCTTGTCCCTGGCGGTGCGCACGATGGGAAGACGGTGGACCTCCCCATCGATTTCAGGGATATCGGTAACAAAGAAATCATCGAGAATGACAACCCCGCCGGGTTTGGTGTCACCGTGGTAATCACCGCAGGCCTCCTGGGTAAGGATGATCTGCAGATCAGGCGCCGTTGCCTTGGGATAATCGATCTCGCTCCGGGAGACCACAACCTCCGATTTGGAGGATCCGCCCCGGGCCTCCGGCCCGTAGGACTGGCTCTGCACCGCCAGCAGCCCCTCATGGAGCACCGCGGCTTCTCCAAGGATCACGGCGGAAAGGATAACGCCTTGACCGCCGGAACCGGCGACACGAATCTCAAAGCGATCACTCATGATGCTACCCCCTCACCCGTTCGATGAGCTGCTCGTACTCCGCCACGAACTCCGGAGTGTCCTTTTCAACAAACTCACCGGTTACAATCTTGTCCTGCAGCTCTTCAGCAGCCATCTTCTCCGCCTTGGCTTTGGGAACGCTCTTATCCCTGAGTCGGTTGATGTTGTCCACAGGCTTGGGGATCTTGTTCCGCCGGCCGAACTGTGTATGACAGAAGGTCATGATCTCCACCACGGAAAAGCCCTTGTTTTCGATCCCCTTCTTGATGTACTTCTCGCAGATATTGGGCTGCGCCACAGTGGACCGTGCCACATAGGAGGCGCCGGCACCGGCGGCAAGCTCGCAGAGGTTGAAATTGGGCTCGATGGCGCCGTAGGGAGCCGTGGAAGCCTTGGCCCCGATAGGCGTTGTCGGCGAAGACTGCCCGCCGGTCATGCCGTAGATGTTGTTGTTCATGATCACGGCGGTGATATCGATGTTCCGCCGTGCGGCGTGGATGAAGTGGTTGCCGCCGATGGCGCTGCAGTCTCCGTCACCCATCACGTCGACGATGGTCAGCTCGGGATTGGCCAGCTTGATGCCGGTGGCGAAGGCCAGCGAACGGCCGTGGGTGGTGTGCACCGTACAGGCATCGATGTATCCCGGCATACGGCTGGAACAGCCGATCCCCGAGGCGATGACCGTCTCCTCGGGCTTCTTGCCCGTGTCAACCAGGGAACGGAGGATTGCGTGCATGATAATGCCGTGGCCGCAACCCGGGCACCAGATATGCGGGAAGAACCGCGTCCGCAACCAGTCCATTACTTCTGGGCGGGGCATGGCTATACAACCTCCTTAATTTTCTCGAGAATCTCGGAGGGTTTGAAAAGCTCTCCGTTGACAAGTGTCTGCTGGACAACCTCAACGCGCCCGCAGGAGGCTCGTTCGACTTCGTGTACCATCTGGCCGCAGTTCAGTTCCGGCACGATGACCGTCTTGGCCGTATCCAGCTGCGCCTGAAGTTCTTTATCCGGGAAGGGCCACAGGGTCACGGGACGGAAGTATCCCACCTTGTGCCCGGCTGCGCGGGCCTCGCGCACTGCGCTGAGGCCGGTGCGGGCCACGCTGCCGTACCCCAGCACGATGACCTCGGCATCCTCGATGCTTTCCGTATCGTATTTGATGATGTCGTCACGGAACCGCTCGACCTTCCGCATCACCCGCAGCATCTTCTGTTCGATCTCGGGAGCCTTGTTGGTCGGGAATCCCCACTCGTTATGGGTGAGCCCCGTGACGTGCCAGCGGTATCCGTCGCCGAAACCGGCCATGGCGGGGATGTCATCCTTGGGATCGGCCTTGTAGGGGACGAAGTCCGAGGGGGAGACCTCCGGCTTCTTCCGGTCTACAAGTGCAATGGAATCGCTCTCGGGGACGATGACCCGCTCCCGCATGTGGCCCAGCACCTCGTCGCTGAGGATGATCACCGGCTGGCGGAACCGCTCTGCCAGGTTGAACGCATCGATCGCCAGCTCGTAGCACTCCTGCACCGACGAGGGGCAGAGTGCGATGGTGGCGTGGTCGCCGTGGGTTCCCCAGCGGGCCTGCATCACATCCTGCTGGGAGATCTTGGTGGGGAGCCCGGTGGAGGGACCGCCACGCATCACATCGACCACCACAATGGGGACCTCCGCCTGGTAGGCGAGCCCCAGATTCTCCTGCTTCAGCGAGAAACCGGGCCCCGAGGTGGCGGTCAGCGATTTTTTCCCTGTCAGGGACGCGCCGATGGTGGCCGCGATGCTGGCGATCTCGTCTTCCATCTGGATAAAACGGCCATCTCGTTTCGGCAGCTCCTTCGACATCGTTTCGGCGATCTCGGAGGACGGCGTGATGGGGTATCCGCCGAAGAATCGGCACCCGGCGGCGAGGGCTCCCTGGGCGAGCGCTACATTGCCCTGCCAAAATTCCGTCTTAGGCATCCGTTCCACGCTCCTTTACCGTTATTGCCAGATCCGGGCATATATTGACGCACTGCATGCACCCGATGCAATCATCCATGCGGGCCGGCTCACTTTTCATCTTGTCGTCAAGCTCGAGAACGTTCTTGGGACAGACCGAGATGCACAGCTCACATCCCTTGCACCAACCCTTGTTGATCGTGACTGTGAATTGCTTACTCACTCGTTGCACCATCCTTCCGTGTGGAGCTTCGGCGCTCGAAACCGCTCGGCATTATGACACTTTTTGAACAAAGTTGCAAGCGCGAATTGTGAGCACATTGCGCAAAAAATACTAATTTTCCGACAATTCACCCCTGGGCGCCCTGTGGCGCGCCAAGAAAAAGGAGAGGGGCATCCCCTCTCCCTTCAAGCCTTGCCAACACTCCCCGATCAGACGACCGCCGGTTCCAGGATCAGCTCGCCTTTGGCGAAGCGTCGGTAGTGCAGCATCTCGATTGGAATGGAGGGCTCCTGCCCATTGATCAGTTCGGCCATGAGCGGCCCCGTAATGGTGGCGAACATGAACCCGTGGCCGGAATAGCCGACAGAGAGATAGAACCCCTTGATTCCGTCGGCCTCGCCGAGAATGGGCTGCTTGTCGGGGGTCATGTTGTACTGGCCGGACCACTGCCTGACAACCCTGACCTCCCTGGTGGCAGGAAGGAGCCGGGTGAACTTCCGGGACATCTTCTCCAGGAACTCCCAGGTGTTGCCGTTGGCCATGTCGTCGGGATGCCCTTCGGGGCTGCAGCCGCCGATGATCGAGCCGTTGGGGCGCTGCTGGATATAGAAGTTGCCGGTGAAGCTCATCAGCATGGGCGGACAGAGGCCGTACTCCACCGGCTCGGTGACGATGATCTGGTGCCGTTCGGAGTAGTTGGGCAGCTCGATGCCGGCCATCTTGGCCACCTGCTGGGCGTACCCGCCGGCGCAGTTCACCACCACCGGCGTGTCGATCTCGCCGCGGGTGGTCTCCACACCGGCCACCCGTCCCTTGTCCACCTTGATGCCCGTGCATTCGGTGAACTTGAGAAAGGTGACGCCCAGGCGCTTGGCGGCTTCGTGGTAGGCGTAGGTGGTCAGGAAGGGATCGGCGTGGCCGTCCCTGTCGTGATAGAAAAAGCCCGCCGCGTCCTCGGCCCAGAGGCCGGGAGCGATCTCGCAGGCCTCCTCCCTGGACAGCTCCCGGGAGGCGATGCCCATTCGGTTCTGCAGACCTACGCTCTGTTTCAGCTGCTGGTACTCCTTGTCGCCGTAGGCGATCATGATGTAGCCACCCTGATGCAGGTCGATCTTCATGCCCAGTTCCTCTTCGAGGTTTTCAAAGTTCTCCAGGCAGGCCAGACCAAGACGGCAGTTCATCTCTGTTCCCCACTGCGCCCTGATGCCGGCGCCGCAGCGGCCGGAGGAACCGGAGCAGAGGGAATCCTTTTCAAGGACAACCACATCCTTGATGCCGAGTTTGGCCAGATTGTAGGCCAGAGAGCAGCCCTGCACGCCGCTCCCGATGATCACCGCATCGGCGCTCTTCTTCCACTCGGCCATCAGTCGTCGCCCCCCTCGGCCAGCAAACCGAGCTTGACGGGCTTGCTGGGCGGGCGGAAGGTGCCCGGCGGAACCTCGCTGTAGGGGGTGCCGGTCATCCTGGAGATCTCCCGCAGGATGATGTCCCGGCACCCGCGGCCCTGGCAGGGGCCCATCCCGACCCGCAGCACCCGCTTCAGCTCGTCGAATGTGTCGTATCCCTTGGCGATCCACTCGCG
Source organism: Synergistales bacterium (assembly GCA_021736445.1). Lineage (NCBI taxonomy): Bacteria > Thermotogati > Synergistota > Synergistia > Synergistales > Synergistales bacterium. The sequence continues at coordinate 28,500 of JAIPGA010000006.1, forward strand.
GATCTCGCCCATGGTGACCTCTTCGCAGCGGCAGACGACGATTTCGTTGCTCTTGTCAGCCATCTCTACACCACCTTCACGGCACGTACGTCGTTGACCTTGTCCCTGGGGACGCTGACGTGGACCACCAGGGTGCTGTCTTTCCAGGGTTCCTGCACGTTCACGACGTTGCTCCGGCAGACTTCCCGGCCTTCCCGGTCCAGGCAGGCGACCTCCTGGCCTTTCTCGGGGCGGGGCAGCATCTCGTAGGGGAGCTTCATCAGGGCTTCGTCTTTGCCGCCGTAGGTGAGGTCCACGACGAAGCAGGCGAGGCCGGGGCACTTGGCGACGCACATGGCGCAGCCGGTGCACTTGCTGTAGTCGATGGTGGGCACGTCGTTGATGTCTTTGAAGGGCTGCACGGCGCCGGTGGGGCAGCTGGTGTGGCAGGGGTTGCAGGGGATCCGCTGGGGGCATTCGATGATGACGAGTCCGTTGGCTTTGTTCTCCCACAGATCTTTCGGCGGGGTGACGGCGCCGGCACGCTCTTCGGTGAGCACGCCGCTGTTGAAGAGCTGTTCTTTCTCTGTCATGGCTTTATACCTCCCAGCAGGTCTGGCAGACTTCTTCGAGCCCGCTGCGGATCTTGGCGCCCACTTCTCCGGCACGGAGGTGGTTCAGCCGCTCGCGCAGATGCCTGGATTTCTCCCTGATGTCTTCTTCGTTCCCGTGCCGCAGGGAGGCGGCGGCGAAGACTCCGGCGATCTGTCCTTCCACCATGGCCGACGAGGCTTCTTCGATTCCGGCGGCGTCTCCGGCGACCCAGAAATCGGGGTTGCTGGTCCGCATGTCGTCGCTCCGCAGCGGCACGTATCCGCAGAGCTGCGGGACGAAACGCATCTCTGCATCGGCTTGCCAGAGGAGTTCGCAGGTGGGGGTGAGGCCGACGGCCATGCAGATGATGTCGCAGTCGATGTTCTTGGGATCGCCCACGGGCTGGAAGTTCTCGTTGATCTCCTGGATGACGGCGCCTTCTACGATGCCCTCGCCGTAGGCTTCGCTGACGGTGTGGCGCAGGTAGATGGGAACGCCCAGGCGGCGGATCTTCGCGGCGTGTACCCAGTACCCGCCGACTTTGGGCATGGCTTCCACGACGCCGGCGATGTCCACGCCTGCCTGCATGAGCTGGTAGCTGACGATGAGGCCGATGTTCCCTGCTCCTACCATGAGCACCCGGTCACCGGGCAGGACGCCGTAGACGTTCATCAGGGTCTGGACGGCTCCGGCTCCGTAGACGCCGGGCATGTCGTTGTTGGGGAAGGGGATGAGCCGCTCCTGCGCTCCGGTGGCGACGATGACTTTCCTGGGTTTCATCCGGAAGTATTCGTCTTCGCCGATGGTACAGGACACCACGCCGTCTTCTTTGTAGTACCCTGTGGCGGTACAGTTGGAGAGGATGGTGACCTTGTCTTTCAGTCCTTCCAGCTCGTCAAAGAGGATGTCGCCGATCTTGTACCCCCGGGTCCCGGCGTGCTCCTCCCGGGAACCGAAAAACTTGTGGGTCTGCTTGATGAGCTGGCCGCCGAGCCGAAGGTCGCTGTCCACGACGGTGACCTCCGCTCCCAGTTTCGCTGCTTCCACGGCCGCCGAAAGTCCGGCCGGGCCTCCTCCGATTACGAGTACCTCTGTCTGACGCACCTGATCTACCCCCTTACGCCTTCTCCGGGCTGATGACGCCTTTGCCCTTCTGTGTCTCCACCTGCATTCCCTCGCTCAGGGGCGTCACGCAGGTACGCACGTTCGGTACGCCGTCGACGACCATGAAGCAGGAAGAACACTTTCCGATGGCGCAGAAAAACCCCCGCGTCCGTTCCATCTCCGGCGTGACCCGGTAGGTCCGGACACCGTTGGCGTGCAGCGCCGCCGCGATGGGCTCGCCTTCAAAACCTTCCATGGGTTTCCCGTCAAAGGAGAACGTCACGCGACGTCCGTGGGAAAAATCCAGTATCGGATGCTCCTCGATCAGTTTCAATACTTCACCCCTCCTTGTTGGATATACTCGGTGCCAGCATGCAACGCCGTTTTCGTCCCTGCGAACCACCCCCACAGCTCCTGAAGCGAGGTTCAACTGTATCCAGTATATGATACATAATTTATAGCACTCCGTTCACAAGCCCGCAAGGCACAGCTTACCCGATATCGGGGCTGCGGAGATAATTGCCCTGGATCGTGTCCGGGGCAACCGCCTGATCGATCCGTCTCCCGCCGATGCGCGCCACCGTCCCTCCCCGGGCCGTAATGCCGTCTATCACCGGCATTGCGGCCCCTTCAAGGAACGAAAGAGAGGCCCGGTCGTTACAGAGGACCGTGGTGCGCTCCTCCGATGCAAGAATCTTTAGACATTCGTCTTCCGGCATCACCGTCTCGCCGAGAATGGAGCAGAGCCCCCCTTCATCGGTGCAGAGGAACCCCCCAGTAAAGACAAGATTCCTTCTGGCCCGAACGACAGGATAGACCCTCCTGCCGGGGACCGGAAGCTGCCACGCCATGGCCTCCAGCGTACTCACCGGGCAGACGGGAATCCCCAGTCCATGCGCCAGGGCGGCCCCGTAGGCGAGGCCCACCCTGATCCCAGTGAAGTAGCCGGGGCCGTTGGCGATGGCGATGAGGTCGAGATCCTGAAGGGAACAGCCAAGAGAGGCAAAGAGATGATCCACCAGACCGGGAAGCGCGGAGGCCTGCCGCCGGCCGGAAACAAGCGTGGTCTCGCCGATACAGCTACCATCTTCTACGAGCCCGATATTGGTCGCACGCAGCGAACAGTCGATTCCAAGGGTCACACCCATCACTCCACCTCCCTCTCCGCGGACGCGGCGTCCGCCCCCGCCAGGGCCGCCATGGCACCGTCCAGGGAGATCCATGCCCGGTTCCCCCGGGCGGTGAGACGACAGGATCGCGGGGCGTTCCACGGCTGCGTCCCGACACCTTCCCCGAAGGCAAGCGTGATGCGCCAGACATCACTGCCCGGGGGGCGGCGCCACCGTTCGGCCCATTCGACAAGGAGAAGCGCGCCCTCCCGGGCGTACTCCTCCAGTTCCAGCTCGCCCACCTCTTCCGGAGCAATGCGGTAGAGGTCGGCATGGACCACATGGACGGTCCCTCTATACTCGTTGACCAGGGTGAACGATGGGCTCCTCGTCTCCGCTGTCCCCAGACGGGCTGCGATAGCCCGGACCAACTCCGTCTTCCCCGTCCCGAGTTCGCCGTCGAGCAACACAATGAGTCCTTCGTAGGCGGATTCCGCCAGAACGCGCCCCAACTGCTGCGTCTCGGCGAGATCCTCCAGATACAATCGATACTCCTTCAGCCCTATCCCTCCGTCTCGATCAGGGTTTCCATACAGTCACTTCTTCCCCCGCGCCATCAGGATCAGCAGAAGCGTCCCGCCCGCGAGCGCCGCCAGAACGGTGACCGCAGACCCCACAGGCCACCCTCGGTGCAGGGATTTGGTGGCCAGCAGAAAGCCCAGGGCGATCACAAAGGCACCCAGGGTGAACTTCAATCCCCTGATCCGGGTCTCCTCGGTGCGCCGTTCCTCCTCCTCCCAGTCCACGCGCCGTCTCTTTCTAGTCATCGGCGGGACACCCCAGGACCTTCGGGACAGCATGGGCGATCTCCGAGGCCAGCAGCCCCTCCTCGGAGCAGCTCTCCCCCGCCGCCTCTCCGGCCATGGCATGGAGGAGGGCGCCTGCGGCGGCCGCTCTCTCCGGCGGATGCCCCTTCGCCATCAGTGAGGCGATGACACCGCCCAGGACATCCCCGGAACCGGGGACCGCCAGCCGGGGGCCGCCCCGGTCCACCACAAAGACACGATGTGCATCGGCCACCAGGGTGTTCGCCCCTTTGAGCAGGCAGCAGCCGTACCGTCCCGCCAACTGCCGGACGGCATCCATCCGTGCATCGGCGACACCGGCGACACTGCTCCCCAGCAGTCGGGCGGCCTCCCCTTCATGGGGGGTGAGGACGGTGTCACCGCGGAAGCGCCGCACCGTCTGCACAGCCAGGGCGTAGAGGGCATCGGCGTCAACAACCATGGGGATATCCAGCTCTTCCCACAGGGAGGCGCAAAGCTGGACAGTGGACTCCTCCCTGCCGCAGCCGGGGCCCAGCACCACCACATCCGCACGCTCCGTCCAGGCGCGGACCGTCTCCATTGCATCGGGGCCGAGCACATCGCCCGGACAGGCGCTCTGGACAACGGCCTCGGGGAGCTGGGCGGCACAGCTTCCGGCCGCCGCCTCCGGCACCAGCAGGACCACCAGCCCCGCTCCGGCCCGGAGCGCGCCGAGAGCGGTCAGCACCGGTGCGCTCCGGTAGAAGGCACTCCCACCGACCACAAGGACAACACCCTCCCGCGATTTGTGGGTGTCCTTCGCCCTTCCGGGATAGAAGGCCCGCAGCTCGGCGGGCTCCATCAGCGCGTACCCGCTCTCCTGGGGGAAGACCGCCTTCCCGGGCACGCCGATGGGCACAACCGTTATCTCCCCGGCCGCCTCCCGCGCAGGCATTGTGTAGAGACCGGCCTTGGCCCCCAGAAAGGTGGCGGTGAGGTCCGCCCGGAAGAAGAGATCTGCCCGTTCGCCTGTGGTCGCATCGATCCCGCTGGGGACATCCAGGGCCGCAGCGGGCGCACCGCAGTTGCGGCAGAAGGTGAGCAGACGCTCGATCTCGCCCCGCGGCGCCCCCTTGCTCCCGGTTCCCAGAAGGGCGTCGACAACCAGATCCGTCCTGTCGAGCAACCCTCCTATCTCGCGATCGGCCAGTGCGCCGGACAGATGGAGCGGAATCCCCAGACGCTCCGCGATGCCCCTGTTCAGCGCGGCATCCCCCCGATACCGCCCGGCCTCGGCCGTTGCGACGACCACCGGCTCCACACCGTTGATCGCGAGGTGCCTGGCCGCCACGAATCCGTCACCGCCGTTGTTCCCCGGGCCGGCGAGGACCACGGCCCTCCGCGTCTTCGGGAAACGGCGCAGGATCTCCCGGACAGCCCCTCCTCCGGCGTTTTCCATCAGCAGTTCTCCGGGAATCTGCATGTCCTCGATGGCCCTGCGGTCCGCTTCACGTACCTGTTCCGCCGTATAGAGATGCCTCATTCTCTTCCCTCCAATACCACAACAGCAACCGCCATCCCCTCTTCATAGCTGATGCTGACAAAACTGGATGTCACCCCGCGACGCCGGAACATCCGCCCGACCCTCTCGTCGATGATCAGCGACGGGCCGTCACTCCCCCGTCGGAGCCCCACCCCGCGCAACCCCAGCGCGGCGAGCCCCTGCCCGCAGGCCTTGGCACAGGCCTCCCTGGCCGCGAAGGAGCCGGCCAGGGACTGGGCCATCCGATTCCCGCCACGGGCGTACTCCAGCTCTTCGTCCAGAAACACGCGCCGCAGAAAATGATCACTCCCTGCAGCCCGCGCCATTCTCCTGATTGAGCAGAGATCCACACCAACACCGACTATCATGGGCTCACCCCGGGCACAAGTATACCGCTCTGCAGGTCGGCGAACAGAATCAATGATACACGGAAATGCCCATCTCTTCGATGGGCCATGGTATCCAGCCTCACAATTTTTTCATATAATACAATGAGCAACCACGCGGAGGCCGCGGAAGGGGGAATGACCGGCAATTCGGCAGGCTGACAATTTGGAAAGCAAATCGGTGGGCAACACTTAAGGGCTGACAAAAAGCCCCAAGGAGGAGAAAATGCCATCTTCCTGACAACAGAAAACGGGCTAGGAAGCGGACGTGGATTTCAGGGGGTATTTTTGCAAGGCAGAAAAAACCCCTCATGCCCTGGGGCACAAGGGGTTGCTTTCAGATGGTGGGTGGTATAGGACTCGAACCTATGACCTCTTCCGCGTCAAGGAAGCGTTCTTCCTCTGAACTAACCACCCAACGGCAGAGATTCTACTCGACCAACGGGGAGTTGTCAACATTTCCTTCGCCTGGCCCATTCGAACATCCCCAGTGCCGCGGCCACACTGGCGTTGAGCGAGGCCGTTGTCCCCTGAAGCGGTATGCGGTAGAGCATGTCGGCATTCCTGGTGACGGCATGGCCGAGCCCTCTTTCTTCGTTGCCCACCACCAGGACACAGCGTGCGGGCATGCCGTCACACTCCCAGAGCGAGGCAGATCCCTCAGGGTCGAGACCGACCACCCACAGCCCCCGCTCCTTTGATTCCCGCAGCGCCCTGGAGAGATTGGGCACCGCGAAAAGCGGCAGACGCGCCGCCGCGCCGGCGCTGCTTTTCAGCACACCGCCGGCGATCCGCGCCGAACGTCGTTCCGGCAGGACCACGGCAGCCGCGCCGCAGGCTTCGGCGGACCGGATCACCGCCCCCACATTGTGGGGATCCTGCAGATGGGCCAGGGCCACCACGAGCAGCGGCCCCTCTCCCTCCCGGGCCTCCAGGAAGGCTCCGAATCCCTTCTGTTCCAGCCGGCGGACCTCCGCGGCGATGCCCTGGTGTTTCGGCTCGCCCACCACTCTGGCAAGCTCCCCCCTGGCCAGGGTCTCCAGAGGGACCGCCCCGCGCTCCGTCAACCTGCGCACCTCTCTGAGGCGGTCATTTTCCGTGCCCTCCTGAACCAGCACCCGTTCCACATGGCCCGGGCTGTGCTCCAGAAGGGAGAGCACCGCCCACTTCCCGGTGCAGAAGAAGGTGCTCTGTACGCTCTTAGCCATCCTGTTGTCCTCCCCCCGTACCGATCTGTTCCAGAAACCGGCTGAGATGGGCACTGGTATGGCCCGATCCGCCGGCAGCAACATCCTCAGGCGTACCCGCAGCCACCAGGGTGCCGCCCCGCTCGCCGCCCTCGGGACCGAGATCGACCAGATAATCCGCCGAGGCAAGCACATCGAGGTTGTGTTCGATCACCAACACGGAATTCCCCTGGTCCACCAGCTTGTGGAGCAGGCGAAGGAGCTTGCGCACATCCGTGTAGTGCAGTCCCGTGGTGGGCTCGTCCAGCAGATAGCAGGTCTGACCGCGGAAGCGTTTGGAGAGCTCCGTAGCCAGCTTGACCCGCTGGGCCTCGCCGCCGCTGAGCGTGGTGGCCGACTGTCCCAGCCGGATATAGCCCAGACCCGCTTCGGAGATGACCCGGAGCTTTCCGGCGATCCGCGGGATATCCGCAAACTGCTCCAGCGCCTCGTCGACGGTCATCTCCAGGATATCGGAGATGTTTTTGCCGTGGTGTTCCACCTCCAGCGTCTCCCGGTTGAAGCGTTTCCCCTTGCAGACATCGCAGGTTACGTAGACATCGGGGAGAAAGAGCATGGAGACCTTGACCACACCGTCGCCCTTGCAGGCCTCGCAGCGGCCGCCCTTGACGTTGAAGCTGAACCGCCCGGGCCTGTACCCCCGTATCCGCGATTCCGGCAGCTGGGCGAAGAGCTCCCGGATCGGCGTGAAGACCCCCGTATAGGTGGCGGGATTGGACCGCGGCGTTCTGCCGATGGGGCTCTGGTCGATGAGCACCACATTCCGCAGGGCCTCGTATCCCGCTACGGAGCGGTGGGCCCCGGGCCGCACGCGGTACTGGCGGTCCAGTTTCCGCCGCAACCCCTTGTAGAGCACCTCGTACATGAGGGAGCTCTTGCCCGAGCCGGAGACGCCGGTGAGGCAGGCCAGAACACCCGTGGGGAAGGCCACGTCGATCTCCTGCAGGTTGTTCTCCGCCGCCCCCGCGACGGCGATCCACCCTGTGGGCGGCCTGCGTTTCGCCAGGGACTGCACCACTCCGGTGGCCGTCCCGGTCAGATAGGGCCCGCTGAGGCAGTGCCGGCTCTGCATCTCCTCCGGTCCGCCCACGGCCACAATCTCCCCACCCTGCTCGCCGGCGCCGGGCCCCATCTCCACCAGGTGGTCCGCCGCAAGCATGGTGTCCCGGTCATGCTCCACCACAATCACCGTGTTCCCGAGATCCCGGATCTCCCGCAGCGTGTTGAGCAGGCGGCCGGTATCCCTTGGATGGAGCCCCACAGTGGGCTCGTCAAGCACGTAGAGAACGCCGGAGAGCTTGGAGCCGATCTGGGTAGCCAGCTGGATCCGCTGTTTCTCGCCGCCGCTCAGGGTATCGGCGCGTCGCAGCAGCGTCAGATAGCCCAGGCCGACCTCGGCAAGGAAGGAGACCCGTTTGTCGAGCTCCTCCAGCACCTGGTGCACGATGGTCCGATCCGTTTCGCCGAGCCGCAGCGACCGGAGGATCTCCAACAGATTCTCCACAGATGCGCTGACGAGCTCGGGCAGACTGTGGCCGTCCACCAGAACGCTCCGGGCCTCCTCCCGGAGCCGGACCCCCCGACAGGTCTGGCAGAGCTCCTCGGTTCTGTATCTGGCGAGCTCTTCACGGACACCCTCCGACTCCGTCTCGTTCCAGCGCCGTTCCAGCCAGTGCATCAGCCCCTCGTAGCGGCCCATGTAGCTGTGCTCGCGGCTGCCCTCGTAGAAGGTCATGGGAACCCGCTCATCGCTGCCGTAGAGCACCACCTGCCGGAGGTCTTCGTCCAGCTCTCCGAAGGCCCCCGAGAGATCCCACCCCTTCGCGTCGGCCAGCTGCCGCAGACGGCGGAGCATGTAGTGCTTGCCCTTCCAGGGCAGCATCGCCCCGTCGAAGACAGAGAGGGCGGGGTCGACGGCGATATCCTCGGCGAAGTACTCGTGGCTCCCCAGTCCGTGGCAGTCCGGACAGGCGCCGTAGGGACTGTTGAAGGAAAAGAGCCGCGGTTCGATCTCCGGAAAGGCCACCCCGCAGTCCAGACAGATGTACTTCTCGGTAAAGAGATGCTCCGAGCCACCGTCCACGACGAGCAGCACAAAGCCGTCGCTCTCCTGCATGGCAAGCTGTACGGCCTCGCTGAGCCGATCCCGTTTCTCCTCGGCCGCCCGCAGCCGATCCAGGACAATCTCGATGGTGTGCTTGGCGTTCTTCTCCAGGGGAATCTCCTCTTCGAGCCAGAACACCGTACCGTCCACCCGGGCCCGGAGGTAGCCTTTCTGCTGGATCTGCTTGAAGAGATTCCGAAACTGCCCCCGCTGGTTGCGCACAACCGGGGCCAGGATCTCCAGCCGCGACCCGCTGTACTGCTGGAGCACCACATCGACGATCTCGTCCAGGGTGTGCCGCTGCAGCTCCCTGCCGCAGGAGGGGCAGGTGGGCCGCCCCACCCTGCCAAAGAGCAGCCGGAGGTAGTCGTAGATCTCGGTGGTGGTCCCCACCGTGGAACGGGGGTTGTGGGAGTGCACCCGCTGTTCGATGGCTATGGCCGGCGAGAGCCCCGAGATGTCCTCGACATCGGGCTTGCCCTGCACCCCGAGAAACTGCCGGATGTAGGCGGACAGCGATTCGATATAGCGCCGCTGCCCTTCGGCATAGATCGTGTCGAAGGCCAGCGTGGACTTGCCCGACCCCGACGGTCCGGTGATCACGGTGATCCGCTCCTTGGGGAGGGTCACATCGATGTCTTTGAGATTATGCTCTCGTGCGCCTCGTACGACGATTTGCTGCGACACCCGTCGGGGCACCTCCTTGCTCCTTGGAAATCAGATCTCTCAGCTGGGCCGCCCGCTCGAAGTCGAGGTTCTCCACGGCGTCCCACATCAACTCCTCCAGCGATTCCGGCGGCAGATCGCGGCTCTCGGCGACGCGCTCCCCCTTTCTCTTGGGTGTCGCCTCCTTCTCGATCAGCTCATCGGGGAGCAGGCTGGTGATGGCCTTCTCGATGCTCCGGGGCGTGATGCCGTGCTCCTCATTGAACCGCTGCTGGATACCGCGCCGCCGCGCCGTCTCCTGGTAGGCCTGGCGGATACCCCTGGTCTCTTCGTCGGCGTAGAGCACCACCGTACCGCTGATATTCCGGGCCGCCCTGCCGATGATCTGGATGAGCGAACGCGCTGAGCGCAGGAACCCCTCCCTGTCGGCGTCGAGGATCGCCACCAGCGTCACCTCCGGGAGGTCGATCCCCTCCCGCAGGAGGTTCACCCCCACCAGGACATCGATGGTCCCCTGTCGGAGATCCCGGATCAGCTCCGCCCGCTCGAAGGCGTCGAGCTCGGAGTGGATATAGCGCACCTTGATCCCCAGCTCCCCCAGGTACTCGGCCAGATCCTCGGCGGAACGCTTGGTGAGGGTGGTGATGATGGCCCGCTCCCGGCGCTCCACGGTGCCGCGGATGCGTTCCATCACGTCGTCCACCTGGGTCTGCGCCGGAACGATGACCACCTCCGGGTCCACCACACCGGTGGGCCGGACGATCTGCTCCACAATCCGGGAGGAGTGACTCCGCTCCCAGTCCGCCGGGGTCGCCGAGACCATGATGACCTGGTTCATGTACGACTGGAACTCCTCCCAGCGGAGGGGCCGGTTATCCAGCGCCGTGGGGAGGCGGAACCCGTAGTCCACCAGGGTCTGCTTGCGCGCCCGGTCGCCGTTGAACATCCCCTGGATCTGCGGGATGGTCATGTGGGATTCGTCGATGACCATCAGGAAATCGTCGGGGAAGAAGTCCAGCAGCACGCCGGGAGGCTCGCCGGCGTTCCGGCCGTCGAGGTATACAGAGTAGTTCTCGATGCCCGAACAGTAGCCCACCTCGGAGAGCATCTCCATATCGTAGCGCGTTCTGGAACGGATGCGCTGCGCCTCCACATACTTGCCCTCCCGTTCGAAGGCCTCGACCTGACGCTCCATATCCGCTTCGATCTGCGACAGAGCCTTCTGGATCGCCTCCGGCCCCGTCACGTAGTGCCGCGCCGGGTAGACGGCGCCGTGGTCCTTCTTCTCGATCCTGTGGCCGCTCACCGGGTCGATCTCGTCGATGGTCTCGATCTCGTCGTCGAAGAAGCTCACCCGCAGCGCCGTATCGCTGTAGGCGGGGTAGACCTCCACCACATCGCCCCGGACCCGGAAATAGCCCGGTTCCATGGCATAGTCGTTCCGCTCGTAGTAGCTCTGGACCAGTCGCTCCACAAAGGTCCGCCTGGTGACGGTCTCCCCCACGGAGAAGGAGAAGATGGCCTCCTCGTAGTTCCGGCGCTTCCCCAGGCCGTAGATACAGGAAACGCTGGCCACCACAATGACATCCCGCCGCTCGAGCAGGGATTTCGTGGTGGCCAGGCGGAGCTTCTCGATCCGCTCGTTGATGGAGGCATCCTTCTCGATATAGAGGTCCTGGGTGGGGACGTAGGCCTCCGGCTGGTAGTAGTCGTAGTAGCTCACAAAGTAATTCACCGAGTTGTTGGGGAAAAAGGCCTTGAACTCGCTGTACAGCTGGGCCGCCAGTGTCTTGTTGTGAGCCATGACCAGCATGGGACGCTGGATCTGCATGGCCACATTGGCGATGGTGAAGGTCTTCCCGCTGCCGGTGACCCCCAGCAGGGTCTGGAGCTCTTCGCCCTGCTCGATGCCTTCGGTGAGCTCGCGGATCGCCTTCGGCTGATCCCCTGCCGGCTCCCAGTCCGCTTCCAGGGAAAATGCATGAGAGCTCATTCGCCGGCCCTCCTTGAACGCAATCCACGCGCTGCAGCTAGAGCTGCAGCGCGTGTCCGATGCTCCCTTATCCTGTCTCGGTTGCCCGTCGCCTCCGCCGTTGGACCGCGGCGGTCTAGGCTTGCCTGACGTTCTCGTCGGATTCGTGCTGCTTCTCCCCGGAATCGGCCTCGTCTGCGCCCGATTCCTCTTCGGCCGCCTGGGCCGCTTCTTCTGCTTCTGCTTCTGCTTCTGAGGAGGCATCCTCGTCGGCGGTCCGGTCCTCATCGTTCTCTTCAGAAGGGGCGGGTTCCTCCTCTTCCTTTTTCTCCTCCAGGGGCGGCAGCTCTCCCACCATCAGCTGTTCGAGATCGTCGGCCTCGATGACCTCACGCTGGAGCAGCGACCTGGCGAGGCGTTCGAGGATCTCCTCGTTCTCGCCGAGGATCCGGGTCACCTCGTCGTAGCAATCGTCCATGATACTCCGGATCTCCTGGTCGATGGCGTAGGCCACCTCGTCGCTGTAGTTGCGATCCTCGCCGAGATCCCGGCCGAGGAAGACCTCGTGTTTCTTCCGGCCCAGGGTGATCGGTCCCAGACGGTCGCTCATGCCGTAGCGGGTCACCATCTCCCTGGCGATATCCGTGGCCCGCTCCAGGTCGTTCTGGGCACCGCTGGTCACGTCGCCGGTGTGCATATGCTCCGCCACCCGGCCGCCGAGGAGCACCTTGATCCTGTCGAGCATCTCGCTCTTGGAGATCAGGAACCGGTCCTCTTCGGGCAGCTGCAGCGTGTAGCCCAGCGCCTGGCTTCCCCTGGGGATGATGGAGATCTTGTGGACCGGGTCGGTCCCCGGCAGGAGCTTGGCGCAGATGGCGTGGCCCGACTCGTGGTAGGCGATGATGTCCTTCTCCTTGTCGCTGATGATCCGGCTCCGGCGCTCCGGACCGGCCAGCACACGGTCGATGGCCTCCTCGAGTTCGTCCATCTGGACCTTCTTCTTTTTGCGCCGCGCCGCCAGCAGCGAGGCCTCGTTGATCAGGTTGGCCAGATCGGCGCCGACGAAGCCCGGCGTCCGGCGGGCGATCACGTCGAGATCCACCTCGTCGTCGAGCTTTTTCTCCTTGGAATGGACCTCAAGGATCTCCTTGCGCCCCTTCACATCCGGACGATCCACCATGATCTGCCGGTCGAAACGGCCGGGGCGCAGCAGCGCCGGGTCAAGGATGTCGGGCCGGTTGGTGGCGGCGATCAGGATAATCCCGGTGGTGGCCTCGAAACCGTCCATCTCCACCAGCAGCTGATTGAGGGTCTGCTCCCGCTCGTCGTGCCCTCCGCCGAGGCCGGCGCCCCGCTGGCGTCCCACGGCATCGATCTCGTCGATGAAGATGATGCAGGGCTGGGACTTGCGGGCCTGCTCAAAGAGATCCCGCACCCGGGCGGCGCCGACGCCGACGAACATCTCCACGAAGTCGGAACCGCTGATGCTGAAGAAGGGCACATCCGCCTCGCCGGCGGCTGCCCGCGAGAGCAGCGTTTTGCCCGTTCCAGGCGACCCCAGAAGGAGCACGCCCCGCGGCACCTGGGCCCCGAAGCTGGTAAAGCGATCCGGGTCCTTCAGGTATTCGATGACCTCCTGGAGCTCCTCCTTGGATTCGTCACAGCCGGCCACATCCGCGAAGGTCACCTTGGGGCGGTTGTCGATAAAGACCTTCGACTTGTTCTTGGCGAAGTTCATCACCTTGTTGCCGCCGCCCTGCATGTGGTAGATGATGAAGATCCACGCCCCGATCAGAAGCATCGTCGGGAAGAGCGTGGACATGATGCTGGCCCACCAGGGGGTCTGCTGGGGCGGGTTCACCTTCACCTCGATATTCTTTTCGGCAAGCTTCGGGGCCATATCGCCGACCCCCACCACATGGGTCACAAAGGCGTTCCCGTCTTTGAAGACCCCTTCCACGCTGTTTTCCTTTATCGTCACACTCTGGACGCGGTCGGCATCCACCGCTTTGAGAAAGGAACTGTAGGAAATCTCCCGGGCTTGCTGCGGACCTGTCGTCGGTGTCAGAAAAACATTGACGATACTGACGACAAGGACGATCAGCACCAGGTAAAGCCCCAGGTTCTTTGCAAGCCTCTTCAAACTCTAACCACCCTTTCGCGTGCGCCGCTCCCTAATTTTCTTCGATTGTTGCTATATCCGGCAGATTACGCCACCGTTCTCCAGCGTCAAGGCCGTATCCGACAACAAATTTGTCGGGGATACGGAATCCCGCGTAATCCACCGCGACATCCACCTCTCGCCGTTCGGGCTTGTCAAGCAGCGCACAGATCCTCGTGGACGCCGCAAGTCGCTCTCGAATGATCGAGGAGAGATAGGAGAGGGTGAGGCCGGTATCGACAATATCCTCGACGATGAGGATATGCTTGCTTCTGATATCGGCATCGAGATCCTTGACGATCTTGACGATTCCCGCGGATTTCGTTGCGTCACCGTAGGATGAGACAGCCATGAAGTCAATCCGCGTATCCACGCGTTCGTCGATATGACGGATCAAATCGGATAGAAAGACAAAGGCACCTTTGAGGATACCCACACATACCAGTTCGCTTCCTGCGTATTCATCTGAAATCTGCGTTCCCAATTCCTGCACCCGTGCGGCGATCTGGTCCCTGGAAAGCAGATTCTCTGCCAACGTCAACGCCATCGGAGATCCAACACCCTCCCTGTCTACCTCGGTCCGTCCCTGCCTGCCGCCATCGGTCAGCCCTTTTCGGGGGCCTGGCCGCAGGCCGCATGTGCCGAATCCGGACCAAGGCTCATATTCAGCCGAATCATTCTAACATGATTTGATTTTTGTGCCGATGGATTGCCGTCGGATTTTCCGTTTCTTCCGCCCCAATAGGGCACCCACCACCGGCCGTCGCCACAGAGAACCACAGGCCACTGCGCTCTGGCCCACCAGGGGACAGCCCTTCTCTTCTTTTTGGGAAGGCCCCCGGACACCGGCCGAAGAAGGACCTCTTCGTCGGGTTCCACCGCAAAGCAGGTCGTCCAGCCGCTCTGCACCTCACCAGAGGTTGCTCCGGCACACCCCACATCGAGGCGGATCTCCCAGGGGCCCCAGCGGAACCGGCCGTTGACGCCGGACCGGAGGGGGCATGAAGGCAACAGATCAAGCATACACCGTTTCCCCCATACAATCATACCCTTGCCGCAGAAGAGCTCAAAATCCTCTTTCCACTGGAACCGCCAGGAGGCGCTCCTGCGGAGGAGAGCGATCAGCTCCTCCAGCCGTTTCCGTTCCAGCGTGGGCAGACCAAGCCGCTCCGCCCCGACGCGGAAGAGGATCTGCAGCGCCGGATCCTCCCGGCGCCGCAGCGCTTCCTGCCTCCAGCAGTCCAGACCGAAGGGAAGCGTGTGCCGGATGGCGGAGATACGTGCCTCCGCCCACCGGCGGTCCCACAGCACCCGCTCCTCCGCTTCCTTCCCCAGCGAGAGGATATGCTTTCGGGCCCCACTGTTCACACTGTCGAAGCCCGGGATGAGCACGGCGCGGATGTAGTTCCTGCTGTACCGGATATCCCGGTTGGTGTGGTCTTCCTTCCACGTATAGCCATTCTCCAGCAGAAAGGCCCTGAGGGTTTCCTTGTCGATATCCAGGAGGGGACGGATGATCCGCCCCCGCTTCCGGGCGATCCCCTGCAGACCGTCGAGGCCGCTCCCCCGGGCGATATTGAACAGGATGCTCTCCACCTGGTCATCCTCGATGTGGGCCGTCGCGATCCACGAGGCGCCATGGGCCGTTCCGGCCTGTTCCAGGAAGGCGTACCGGAGTCTTCTCCCGCACTGCTCTCCGCTTTCGTGGCGCTCTTTGCGCCTGGTGATGTTCGTTTGCCGGGATGAAAAGGGAAGGTGGAGGGAGGTGGCAAGCCTGCGGACAAAGGCCGCGTCCTCAAGGGATTCCTGACCGCGCATGCCGTGTTCGAGATGTGCGACCACAAGCCGTCTGCGCTCCACGAGCGCCGCAAGGATCACCAGAAGGGCGACGGAATCGCATCCTCCGGAGACGGCGACCAGGATCGTTCCCGATCCGTAGAGCCATTCCTCTTTCTCTCCATGTCTGACCACAGATTCGCGGATTGCCGCGGGAAGGATCACGCGGCCACACTCGTACCGTTCCATCGCTCACCACGCACAAATCAGGCGGGAGCAGCGCTCCCGCCCTCTATAAAACTGCTTTGAGCTTCCTTGCCTGGTGGCGGTGAGTGGGCTCGAACCACCGACCCTACGGGTATGAACCGCATGCTCTTGCCAGCTGAGCTACACCGCCGAATTGGTTGCGGGGGCAGGATTCGAACCTGCGACCTTCGGGTTATGAGCCCGACGAGCTACCGGACTGCTCCACCCCGCGATCCCTGTTTTTTGCGACAAGAGGAATGATACCAAACCTCGCCGTCCCTGGCAAGGGGTTTTCGCAAAAAAGTTTCAAATCCGTCGAACTGGGGCCGCGGCTATCCGGTCTGCGGTGCCGGCTCGGGAAACGGGACCAGTTCGAGCAGGGAATCCACCACAACGGCCGCGCCGGCTTCGGCAAGGTCATCGCGTCCCGTGGCCCCGGTCGCGACCCCGATCCCGGGGACACCACCCGCTACAGCCGTTCGCATATCGATGGCGGTGTCGCCCACATAGCAGGCGCTCTCCTTCTCCCCGCCCAGCCTGTGGAGGGCCAGCTCGAGCATCGCCGGCGAGGGCTTTGCCGCAACCCCCTCTTCCAGACCGATCACCAGATCCACGGCGTCGTTCAGCCCGATGGCGCCGGCTGCCTTCCCGGCATGGTGCCGGTTGGTGACAATCGCCGTGGCGATCCCCTCGTCACGGCAGTACGCCAGCAGCTGCCGGGCCCCCTCCATCAGGCTCAGCCGGGGATGCTCCTCCCCCCTGAGTCGGGAGCGGTAGATCTCCGGCCACTCGGGATCGTAGTCGCCCCAGAGTTCGATCAATGCTTCGCGGAAGGGCAGGCCGATAGTGGCCCGGACCTCTTCTTCCGAGCAACGGCGCAGACCCGCCTCCTCGGCGAGCCGGTTCATGCAGTAGGTGATCGCCGGCGCGCTGTCCACCAGGGTCATGTCGAAATCAAAGAGTACCGTCTTCATCTCAGGGAATGCCTCCATCGTTCAATCCGATTCCTTCGGTAAGGGTCATCTGCCGCGGCCCCCGCTCCGGGGCGAAGCCGAACAGAGCCTGCATCTTCCGCGCACTCTCCACAGCCCAGTCCCGGTAGCAGTTGTTGAACATCACAAAGACCCGTCCTTCCTTCCAGACCTGTCCGGCGATCCGATCCTTCCACCCTTCCAGCTCGGCCGAGTCATAGCGGTAGGCAAACCGCTCCTGTACGGTAGCGCCCTTCTTCCTCCAGGCCCGCCTGTTGCGGCCGTGGAAACGGAGGACGCTCCCCCAGCTTGCCGTCCTGGGCCATTCCGGCGGCACCGTCCAGGCGAGCTCCGGCTCGTCGACGCCGACGTAGGCGATGTTCTCCCGCTCCAGGGTCTTCAGAAAGGGCTGTCGGTTCTCCTCGTCAAACCAGGAACGGTGGCGCACCTCCACAGCCACCTTCATGGGGGCGGCCACCTCGCTGATCCGGGTGAAGTACTCGAGGTTCTTCCGGGAGAACTTGAACCACGGCGGCAGCTGGAAGAGCAGGTATCCCATCCTCCCCATCCCCGCGAGGTGGCCGACGGACCGCTTGAAATAGGCCCAGAGCTGCCGCCGAACACCCAGCGGCAGATCCCAGAGGGTGACCCGCTCCTTTTTCTGCGGCGCGGCCCCCCGTGCCCAGGGGGGCAATCGCGTCACCACCACGGGATGGAAGGTGAAAAGCCCGAAGGCCTTTACGTTAAACAGAAAACGCGGCGGCGTCCGGGCGGCCCAGCGGTAGACCGTCTCCTGGGCCGGCATGGCATAGAAAGTGCTGTCTACCTCGACGGTATCGAAGAACCTCGCGTAGTAGCGCAGCCGTTTGGCGGGTCTGTTTTCGCTCCCGGGATAGAACCCCGAATCGATCAGACTCGATTCCGCCCAGGAGCAGGTCCCGATCCGCAGCTCTCCCATGATGCCTCCTATCCGGCCCTTCCACAGCCTGCTCCTTCCGGTGCCGCGCTCCCCTCGGGAACACCGCACCGGCATGCCGGGATGTGGTACGCCCTGTAAGGCAGTATATCATCGTCGAGGAGGAAGGATGGCCAGACAAAGAAAAGCCCGCAGAACCAAGGGGCAAACCTCCCTGCTCTACGGGAAACATCAGTTCTGGTGCCGGGCGGGGGACTTGAACCCCCACGGGCACCTGCCCCCGGGATTTTAAGTCCCGTGCGTCTACCACTTCCGCCAGCCCGGCTTGGGATAACCTCATTATAAGCGCACAGAGGCAGTCGTCAAGCGGGTTCGCGCACCGGTCGCCGGGAGGCGGTCACAGCGCTCCGAGAGAGGCTTTTCCTCTCGTCCCGTGTACTCCTCGAAGGCTTTCGGCGAAACGTCTCCGTCCTGCGTTCGTACCGAATGGAAAGGCAGGAGGGGGCATTGCGGGACAGGAGGCGGTCAGGATTCCCTCCAGAGCGCCCAGGCCTTGGTGCGGATACGGGAGAGGGCGTTTTCCATACGCTTGTAGGGCCACCCCAGCAGGCGCGCCGCCTGCGCACATCCCCCGGCGACACAGAAGGCATCCAGCGCCGCCGTCTCCAGCGGGGTCAGCCTTTCGAGCAACCGCTCGAAGAGATCGTTCCGTTCCACCACGTCCCAGATAGGGCGATCGTGCTCGGGCATGGTCTCCGGCTGCTCCCGATAGCGCCGGATCCGCCGGAGGTAGGAGATCATCCGGTTCCGAATGCAGCTGCAGGCAAAGCCGGCGAAGGAACCCCGCTCGGGGCGGAACCGCCCGATCCCGTTGTAGAGACCGATCATCCCCTCCTGGATCAGATCGTCCTTGAGATGGGCGTCCCCTCCGGCAAGGTCGCCGGCCTTCTTGCGGGCATAGGGGAGGAAGGCGATGAGGGCCTCCCGGGCATCAACGGGAGCGCCCCCCTCCCCCTGGTGTTCCTCGACACTCATGATCCCACACGACCGAGCATCAGAGACGGGGCAGCGGCCCCGTCGCCGACGGTCCATGCATCTTCAAGCATGGCCAGGGCATCGTTCAGCCGACTTCCGTCGTTGTAGTAGAGCCGCAGCAGGGCATCATCCCTCGACACCGGATCGCCCACCTTGCGCAGCATGCGTATCCCCACGGCGTGGTCGATGGGATCGTCGGTACGCTTCCGACCGCCGCCGAGATCGCGCACCGCACCGCCGATCCGTCGTCCGTCCAGCCGCAGGAGCGTTCCCTCCCGGTCCGACCTGATATCGTAGTACGAAGCGGCAAGCTCCATATGCTCCTCCGGACTGTCCAGCACGCGTCGTTCCACACCCTGGGCCTCCAGCATGGCGAGGAAACGGCGGTAGGCCTCCCCCGAATCGAGCACCCTGCGGCAGCGCTCCCTGGCGGTCTCCGGGGACGCGGCGTCGCCGTGGAGAAGGATCATCTCCGCGGCGAGCTCCAGGCAGAGCTCCCTCGTGTCGGCGGGCCCTCCACCCCGCAGCACCGCACAGGCCTCACGGACCTCGCAGGCGTTGCCCACCCACTCGCCAAGGGGCTGTTCCATCCCCGTAATGAGGGCGACGGCCCTCCTGTCCAGCCGCCGGGCAAGACCCACCAGCTGTTCGGCCAGTGTTCGGGCCTCCTCCGGGGTCTCCATGAAGGCGCCGCTGCCGCACTTGACATCGAAGACGAAGCCCGCCGAACCGCCGGCCATCTTCTTGCCGAGGATGCTGCTGCAGATCAGCGGGAGCGAGGGCACCGTTCCCGTGACATCCCGGAGAGCGTAGAAGATCCCCTCCGCCGGGGCCAGCTCGCCGGAATGGCCCGAGACGGCACATCCCAGCCTCTCCACCTGGGCGACAAAGGTCTTCATGGAGAGATGGGCGTCGAAACCCGGGATCGACTCCAGCTTGTCCACCGTCCCGCCGGTAAAGCCAAGCCCCCGGCCGCTGAGTTTGGCCACGGGAACCCCACAGGCGGCGGCCAGCGGCGCGACAATCAGCGTGGTTTTGTCCCCCACGCCGCCGGTGCTGTGCTTGTCCATACAGCGCTGCCCGCCGGGAAAGGCCACCATGCTGCCCGACCGGGCCAGCGCGTCGGTGAAGGCCACCAGCTCCTCCGGTTCCATGCCCCGGAAATATACCGCCATCAACCAGGCCGCGATCTGATAGTCGGGGATCTCCTGCGCCCCGCAGGCACGGACGAAGTCCTGCAGTTCCGCTGTGCCGTGGGCCCTGCCGTCCCGTTTCGCCTCGACGAAGGCCAGCGGGTCACGCACCGTCTTCACCGAGCTTTCCGAGCATCGACGAGACAAGCCGCTGGAGCCGGTTCGCCGATCTGCCCACCTCGCGGAGCACCTCTTCGTGGCTCAGGGGGGTCCGGGAGATCCCGGCGGCGTAGTTGGCCACACAGGAGATGGCGCAGACCTTCATGCCCATATGGTTGGCCGCGATCACCTCCGGAACGGTGGACATCCCCACCGCATCGGCGCCGAGCATGCCGGCCATGCGGATCTCCGCAGGGGTCTCAAAGGAGGGGCCGCCAAAGGCCACATAGACCCCCTTTTTCAGCTGGATCCCCTGTTCTGCGGCGGTCTCCTCCGCCACAGCCTGCAGTCCGGGATCGTAGGCTGTAGACATGTCGGGGAAGCGGTCCCCCCAGGACGCCTCATTGGGCCCCACCAGCGGGTTCGCCCCCATGAGGTTGATATGATCCTTTATGAGCATCAGGTCCCCGGGGTTCAGTCCGCTGTGGATACCGCCGGAGGCGTTGGTGGCGATATAGACGGAGATCCCCAGCTGCCCCATGACACGTACGGGAAAGACAACCTCCTCCAGGCTGTACCCCTCGTAGGCGTGGGCCCTCCCCTGCATGGCGAGCACAGACACGCCCCCCAGTTCTCCCGCGATCAGCCGGCCCTCGTGGCCCGGAGCCGTGCTGTGCGGCCAGGCCGGGATCTCCTCGTAGGGCACCACCGTCGCCCCGGTGATGAAATCAGCCAGTCCGCCCAGGCCGGAGCCCAGAACCAGGCCCACCCTCGGTCGGGCCCCAATCCGTTCTTGCAGGAGCGAACAGGCCTTGTCTACCCTTGTTTTGCTCTCCATGAAGCATGCACCACCTTTTTTGGTTATCGTTCCAGCAGCAGTTCCTACGCCCTGGGATGACAGGCGTCAAAGACCCTGCGGGTCTCGTCGTCGAGATGGGTATACCGCTCCGTGGTCGCGATGGAGGCATGCCCCAGCATCTCCTGCAGCGTACGGAGATCCATGCCGCGGCGGAGCAGATGGGTGGCGAAGGAGTGACGCAGGATATGCGGGTAGAGCTTGCGCTCCGGCAGCCCCGCGGCCAGACCGCGTCGTTTGACCACCAGCCAGATATCCTCGCGCCCCATTGGGTTCCCCCGGCGCGACAGAAAGAGCTCCTTCCGTTCCTGGCGGTTCAGCCGCGGTCTCCCCTCTTCGGTGTAGCGCTTCGTCCGGCGCCGTACCTCGCCGACAAAGGGCAGCAGCCGCTCCTTCTGCCCCTTGCCGGCGGGCTTGATGGTGCCGTTCGCCCCGTCCAGCCGCGCCATGGTCAGCGACGCAAGCTCACTGGCCCGCAAGCCGCAACCGTAGGCAACCTCCAGCAGCGCCCTGTCTCTCAGGGAAAGGGGGTCCGAGCCTTCCACCGCATCGAGGAGGGTGGTCACCTCGGATTCGCTGAGCACCCTGGGGAGCGTCTTCCCCCGGTCGGGGAGGCGTGCCGCAAAGGGTTCGTCCTCGATGGCACCCTCTTCCGCAAGATAGCGGGCCCAGGAGCGCAGCGCAGCGAGATGCCGCTGGATACTGGCCTTGCCGTACTTGGCAGCGGCCAGCGAACGGGCATAGCCGGTCACCTGGGCCTCCCCGAGATCGTAGGGAGAGAGCCCACGGTCCGCACAGAAGGCGCACCAGCGGCGGAGATCGCTCTCGTAGGCCATCAGGGTGTTCCTGCTGCTGCCGCGCTCCATGGCGAGATAGTCGAGAAAGGCCGCCAGGGCCTCACTACAGCGCTCCATGGGGGTCACCATCTCTCAGCACAAGTCTGTAGGCGGGCCGCACGGCCCGCCTACAGGATAGCATATGCAGCTGCCGCGGCATCGCGGAGATGGTTCAGCGCCGGCGGTTGCAGAGCAGCCAGAACAGCGCCGTCAGTGTTTTGCCGTCCTCCACCGCATTCCGGGCGAGGAGCTGAGGGATCTCCTCCGAAGACACCCTGACGATGTCGATGAACTCGTCGTCGTCACCTTCCAGTGAGGAGCGTGTCAGGCCCTGCGCGTGGTAGAGAATCAGCAGCTCGTCGCTGAACCCCGGCGAGGTGTAGAACCGGGCGACCTCTTCCAGTTCGTCGGCGGCAAAGCCGATCTCCTCCTGCAGTTCCCGGTGGGCTGTCTCCCGCGGCTCTTCGCCCTCTTCCACGATGCCTGCGGGGACCTCCAGCAGCATCTTGCCCACCGGATACCGGAACTGCCGGACCAGAAAGATGTCGCCCCTTTCCGTCTCGGCCAGCACCCCCACCGCCGGAGCGTGTTCCACCACGGAACGCTCGGCGGTCTTGCCGTTGGGCAGCGTCACCTCGTCGACACGGAGATTGACGATCCGACCCCTGTAGATCATATCGCTGGAGCGACAGGCTTCGTTCATGCTCTCTCCTTTGTCACGAGACGTGGCGTTTGCCGATCTCGCGGCCCCGGGCGTAGGCCTCCACATTGACCTCCAGCAGATGGGCCTTCTTGGCGCCGAGTTTCTCTTTGATGGTCTCCAGGCAGATCTCGGGATCCACAAGATCCGTGGCCTCGGCGAGCGCACCCAGGGTGATCACATTGGCCACCCTGCTGTTGCCGAGCTCGTTGGCGATGGAGCTCGCCTTAACGGGGACAATGGTGATGTCATCACGGGGGTTCTCGTACTCCACCAGATCCTGGTTGTACAGAAGCGTCCCGCCGGGCTTCACGCTGTCCACGAACTTGGCCAGCGACGGCTTGTTCATGATCACCAGCACGTCGGGGCTCTGCACCACCGGCGAGGCCACCTCCGCCTCGGAGACCACAACGGTGCAGTTGGCCGTTCCCCCGCGCATCTCCGGACCGTAGGAGGGAATCCATGTCACCTGGCGCTGTTGGTTCATGGCCGTGTAGGCCACCAGCTGGCCAAGCGTCAACACCCCCTGGCCGCCGAACCCTGCAACGATAAGACTACGGAAAAAGGCTGCCATGCGTATCCCCCCTTACTCCTCAGGCTGCTTGAATTCCCCAAGCGGATAGTAGGGAATCATGTTCTCAATAAGCCACTTCTTGGCGTCCACAGGCCGCATGCCCCAGTTGGTGGGACAGGTGGAGAGCACCTCCACCATCGAGAAGCCCCGGTCGTCGATCTGCACCTGGAAGGCCTTCTTGATGGCCTGCTTGGCCTTGGTGATGTACTTGGGCTCCGCCACGGTCACCCGGGCGATATAGCCGGGAGCCGCCAGCGTCGCCAGCATCTCGCACATCCGCATAGGATAGCCGTGGGCCTTGGGATCCCGGCCCCTGGGCGAGGTGGTGGTCTTCTGGTCCAGCAGGGTGGTCGGGGCCATCTGGCCGCCGGTCATCCCGTAGATGGCGTTGTTGATGAAGATCACGGAGATCCGCTCGCCGCGGTTGGCGGCATGGATGATCTCCGCCGTTCCTATGGAGGCCAGGTCGCCGTCGCCCTGGTAGGTGAAGCCGATCATATCGGGACGGACCCGCTTGATGCCCGTCGCCACTGCAGGAGCCCGCCCGTGGGCCGCTTCGCACATGTCCGTGTCGATGTAGTTGTAGACAAAGACCGAGCAGCCTACGGGGGCTACGCCGAAGGTCCGTTCCTGGATTCCCAGCTCGTCGATCACCTCGGCGATGATCCGGTGCACCGTGCCGTGCATGCAGCCCGGGCAGTAGTGCGTCGCCACGTCATAGAGCGCCCTGGGACGTTCGAAGATCCTGGTTTCCGCCATCAGGCACACCCCCTTTCCCGTGCCAGCTCCGTCAGTTTCTCGGTGATCTCCTCCACCTGCGGCGGGTGCCCCCCGGAATGCCCGAAGAAGGAGACGGGGATGTCGTGTCCCACGCCGAGCTTCACATCCTCGATCATCTGGCCGCAGTTCATCTCCACCGTCAGGATCGCCTTCACGCTCTCCGGCAGTGTCTCGAAGGTCTCATAGGGGAAGGGATAGACCGTGATGGGCCTGACCAGCCCCACCTTGACCCCCTGTTCGCGCAGGGTGTCCACACTGGAGCGGGCGATCCGGGCCGTGGTGCCGAAGGCGGCGACGACAAGCTCGGCATCGTCGAGGCGATAGGTCTCCACGCGGATCTCCTCATCGCGCATCCGCCGGTATTTCGCCTGCAGCTTCTCGTTGTGCTCGTCCAGCTCGTCGGGATCGAGGTGGACACTCTCCACCAGGGAACGCCCGCCCCGTTCCTTCATGTAGCCGATGGCCCACTCCCTCTTGTCGGGCAGATCCATGGGTTCGGGCTTGCGGAACTCCACAGCCTCCATCATCTGGCCCATAAACCCGTCGGCCAGGACCATCACGGGGTTGCGGTACTTCTCGGCGAGATCGAAGGCGAGCATGGTGAGATCCAGGCCCTCCTGCAGCGTGCTGGGCGCCAGGACCAGCAGGTGGTAGTCGCCGTGCCCCCCGCCCTTGGTGGCCTGCAGGTAGTCGGCCTGCCCGGGGAGGATCCCGCCCAGTCCCGGTCCGCCGCGCACCATGTTGATCAGCACGCAGGGCACCTCGGCACCGGCGATATAGCTGATTCCTTCGGACATCAGGGAAATCCCGGGACTCGACGAGGAGGTCATGATCCGCTCTCCCGTCGCCCCGGCACCCATCAGCATGTTGATCGCGGCAACCTCGCTCTCGGCCTGCAGGTAGACGCCGCCCACCTCGGGCAACCGGCGGGACATGTATTCGGGCAGCTCGTTCTGCGGGGTGATGGGATACCCGAAGAAATGCCGGCACCCCGCCTGTACGGCTGCTTCCGCAAGCGCTTCGTTCCCTTTCATGAGCACTCGATCACTCATCGATGGTTACACCTCCTCCGAAACCACGGGGCGCGCCTGGGCACCCCGAACACCGTTCCCATCCAGTCTGCCTACTCCTCGTCGTCACGATAGACCTCGATGGCCACATCGGGACAGGTAAGCGCACACATCCTGCAGGCGATGCAGCCCTCCTTGAACTGCTCCACCGGCCTGTATCCCCGGCTGTTGATCCGTTCCGAGATCCGGAGAACCCCCGAAGGGCAGACCTCCACACAGAGTCCGCAGCTTTTGCACCGTTCCTCGTTCACCCTGATGTGTCCCTTGGGCAAATCACTCACCCCTTTCCCATGGCAATAGAACGTACCGCGCGAGCGGCCAGAGGGGGACCCCATCCACTTCCGTCCCCAACTCTTCCTCTACCGCAGGCCAGCATGTTTCGCCGACTCCCGCAAACAAAAGGGGAAGCGACAGCTCAGCCGCCGCTTCCCCTGCCACTGCTATGCCGGACCGGATGATATCCGTTCCGGTCTGCTCCATAATATGGGCATTGCTGATGAGTCCCGTCGGCTCGAGCCCCGTCCGGGCCGCTACGGAACGGACGAAATCCACCACCGGCTCCGGCCGGGTCGTCCCGGTCCGGGCCGCATTGACCACCACAAGCAGCGAATAGCCCGCCTCCTCCATGTACGGCCGCAGCTGGGTCAGCGCCAGCGTCCCCCGCTGACCACCGCCGATATCGAGGAACACCCGTCTGGGGCCCGCCACCAGCGAAGGCAACCGCGACGGGATGAGGGGCAGATCGGACCACCGGGCGTTCCCCTCGGTGCTGATCACCTCCAGCCCCTTGTCCTCCAGCTTCGTTTCGATACTCCGGAGACTGAAATAGGGGTTGATGATGTCCGCATCGACGAGAGAAGAGGGCCCTCCCAGATCGGCAAACACCGCAGCGAGATTGACAAGCCATTCGGTCTTGCCCGAGCCGAGTGCCCCGATCAGGGCGATGCTCTTGCCCAGTGCCTGCGGACCAGTCTGGAGCTTCTCGATCAGTGCCGTGCGTCGTTCCTGTGGCTGCATGAAAACCAGAGTCCCTTCTTTCCCTGCAGTCCGTTGAACCAGTCCCGGGCGTCCTGCGGCTTCTTTCCCTGGGGCTGTACGGAAAGCAGCCGCACCGCGTCAGTGCCGCATCCGACCAGCGGGTACCCATCGCTATCCGGCTGGAGCGAACCCGCCGGCAGTGCGTGCCGTACAGGCTGGGTCTTCCATATCTTGACTCGTTTCTCTGCTAGGAGAGCGTACGCCCCAGGGGAAGGATGGAGCGCTCGGACCAGGTTGTGAACGGCATCTCCTCCTGCATCCCACCGGATACAGGCCTCGTCTTTGCTGATCTTCGGCGCGCAGGTGGCCTCTTGGTGATCCTGCGGCCGCTCGTCGACCTCGCTATTCTGTAATAATTGTAAAACATCCGTCAGAATTTTACCACCCTTACGGGCCAGGTCCTCCAGCATCCCGCCGGCGGTTTCCTCCGACCCGATCGCCACTCGCTCACGGCCGAGGAGCGGCC